>JAILEQ010000014.1 GCA_024687305.1 Lachnospiraceae bacterium
TACTCTTCAAGCTGCTCTGTTACTTCCATCTCAACGAGCTCGATAAGCTCGGGATCGTCAACCATATCACACTTGTTAAGGAAAACAACGATGTAAGGAACACCAACCTGACGTGAAAGAAGGATATGCTCCTTTGTCTGAGCCATAACACCGTCTGTAGCAGCAACAACGAGGATAGCACCATCCATCTGAGCTGCACCTGTGATCATGTTCTTAACGTAATCGGCATGTCCCGGGCAGTCAACGTGTGCATAGTGTCTCTTCTCTGTTGAGTACTCAACGTGAGCTGTTGAAATAGTGATACCACGCTCTCTCTCTTCGGGAGCCTTATCGATATTTTCGAAATCTACCTTGACATTACCTGCAACTCTCTCACTAAGAACCTTTGTGATAGCAGCTGTAAGAGTTGTTTTACCATGGTCAACGTGACCGATGGTACCGATATTACAATGGGTTTTACTTCTGTCAAATTTCTCTTTTGCCATTTTAATTAATCCTCCTTAGATTAAAAAACTCTCTTCTCTCGTGAGCTACACGCTCGATAACAAAGATTATATTTCATTTTTCCGCTATTATCAAGGAAAAATTGTACAATTTACGCCTTCTTTGCCGCAAGTACCTTTTCCTGAACCGACTTAGGAACCGGCTCATACTTTTCAAAGAACATTGAGTAGTTACCACGGCCCTGTGTCTTGGAACGAAGGTCTGTTGCGTAGCCGAACATTTCAGAAAGCGGAACGAAGCCACGTACTATCTTGCCGTTTCCGACATCGTCCATACCTTCTATACGTCCACGACGTGAGTTGATATCGCCGATAACATCACCCATATACTCTTCAGGCATTGTGACCTCAACCTTCATGATAGGCTCAAGAAGGATAGCTCCTGCCTTCTGCATGGCATCCTTGAACGCAAGTGAACCGGCGATATGGAATGCCATCTCTGATGAATCGACTTCATGATAAGATCCGTCGTATACTGTAGCATGTACGCCGACAACCGGGAATCCGCCGAGGATACCGGCCTTTGTAGCCTCTTCGATACCTTCACCGACTGCGGGGATGTATTCCTTCGGGATCGCACCGCCGACAACCTCCGAATCGAACTTGAACAGCTCGTCTCCGTTGGCATCCATGGGCTCGAAACGTACTTTACAGTGACCATACTGTCCACGACCACCCGACTGCTTCGCATATTTGCTCTCGATATCGACAGCTTTTGTGATCGCTTCCTTATATGCAACCTGGGGTGCACCGACATTTGCCTCAACCTTGAATTCACGAAGAAGTCTGTCTACGATGATCTCAAGGTGGAGCTCACCCATACCGGCTATGATAGTCTGGCCTGTTTCGGGATCGGTATGTGCACGGAACGTAGGATCTTCTTCCGCAAGCTTTGCAAGAGATTCGCCAAGCTTACCCTGTCCTGCTTTTGTCTTGGGCTCGATCGCAAGCTCGATAACGGGCTCAGGAAACTCCATAGACTCAAGGATAACGGGATGCTGTTCATCACAGATCGTATCACCTGTCGTTGTAAGCTTGAAGCCTACAGCCGCAGCGATATCTCCGGAATAAACTTTTTCCAGCTCTTCTCTCTTGTTGGCATGCATCTGTAATATACGTCCGACACGCTCTTTCTTACCTTTGGTCGCATTGAGCACATATGAACCGGAGTTCATAGTACCTGAATATACTCTGAAGAATGCAAGTTTTCCCACAAAAGGATCCGACATGATCTTGAAAGCAAGTGCCGAGAAAGGCTCTTCGTCCGAAGAATGTCTTTCCGTATCGTTACCCTCAAGGTCCACACCTTTGATAGCGGGAATATCAAGCGGAGACGGCATGTATTCGATAACAGCATCAAGAAGCTTCTGAACGCCCTTGTTTCTGTATGCGGTTCCGCAGCATACCGGAACTGCCGAACATTCACATGTTCCTTTACGAAGAGCTTTCTTAAGGTCGTCAACTGTTACGCTGTTTGCGTCTTCCAAATAAGCCATCATCGTATCGTCATCAAGCTCCGCACACTTCTCAACGAGCTCCTCATGATACATTTCGGCCTCATCCTTCATATCGTCGGGGATATCCACGATTGAAATATCCTCGCCCTTGTCATCGTTATAGATATATGCCTTCATTTCAAAAAGGTCTATTATACCTTTGAAAGAATCCTCTTTGCCTATAGGCAACTGGATCACGATGGCATTTTTACCCAAACGATTTCTTATCTGATCTACAGCCGCATAAAAGTCAGCACCGAGAATGTCCATCTTGTTGATGAACGCCATACGGGGAACATTGTATGTATCCGCCTGGCGCCATACGTTCTCTGACTGAGGTTCAACGCCGCCCTTTGCACAAAATACACCTACCGCTCCGTCAAGGACACGAAGGGATCTTTCAACCTCAACGGTAAAATCAACGTGACCCGGAGTGTCGATGATATTTATACGGTGCTCAAGCGCGCCTGCCTTGGGCTTGCAATGATCCTGCAATGTCCAGTGGCATGTTGTAGCTGCAGAAGTAATGGTGATACCTCTTTCCTGTTCCTGCTCCATCCAGTCCATTGTTGCCGTACCGTCGTGGGTATCACCGATCTTGTGGTTGATACCGGTGTAATAGAGGATACGCTCGGTAGTAGTAGTCTTACCGGCATCGATATGAGCCATGATACCGATATTCCTGGTCCGCTCAAGCGGGTAATCTCTTCCAGCCAATTATCTATCCTCCTAATTAAAAACGGTAATGAGCAAAAGCCTTGTTTGCTTCTGCCATCTTGTGCATATCTTCTTTTCTCTTAACTGCAGATCCTGTGTTGTTTGCAGCATCAAGGATCTCGTTAGCGAGTCTTTCTTCCATGGTCTTCTCACCGCGTTTGCGAGAGAACATGGTAAGCCATCTTAAAGCAAGTGCCTGACGACGATCGGGTTTAACTTCGATCGGTACCTGGTAAGTTGCACCACCGATACGTCTTGCCTTAACTTCCAACTGAGGCATCATGTTGTTCATTGCCTCTTCAAATACTTCAAGAGCAGGCTTTCCGGCCTTCTCCTCAACCCTTGCGAAAGCTCCGTAAACGATCTTCTGAGCTACGCTCTTCTTACCATCAAGCATGATGTTGTTGATAAGTTTGGTAACTACCTTGTCGTTGTACAAAGGATCTGCAAGGATATCTCTTTTCTGAATATGTCCTTTACGTGGCACGGTTCTTCCCTCCTTATTCATTCGAAAATTGTTTCTTTTTCGTGAGTGTCTGTCACTCCGAATAGATCATAGGTACTCACAACGTGTACTAATTCACTTTTGTGTACGTGCGGATATCTAATAACAGAATTCCAACACTAATTAGTATATGTGGTACTTTTGCAGCAAGATCGATTACTTGCCTGCCTTAGGTCTCTTAGCGCCGTACTTGGAACGGGCCTGTTTTCTGTTAGCGACACCCGCAGTATCAAGCGTACCACGAACGATGTGGTATCTGGTACCGGGAAGGTCTTTAACTCTTCCGCCTCTTACCAAAACAACACTATGCTCCTGAAGATTGTGACCTTCGCCGGGAATGTAGCTTGTTACTTCGATTCCGTTAGAAAGACGTACTCTGGCGATCTTACGAAGAGCTGAGTTAGGCTTTTTAGGGGTCTTTGTCTTAACTGCTGTACACACACCACGCTTCTGGGGCGAAGAAGTATCGATCGCCTTCTTGTGAAGAGAGTTAAAACCCTTCTGAAGAGCGGGAGCTGTTGACTTGTAGATCTTGTCCTGACGACCCTTTCTTACTAACTGGTTAAATGTTGGCATTCTGTTTCACCTCTTTCTCAAATGATTATTTACGCCGAATGGTCCCGGTTTGTGCTTTGCGCAAACAAAAAAGACGCATCCGCACGCATGCCATACTACTATACATCCGTGTTTTTGCGTTGTCAAGAATAAAATGACCCGGGGGACAATCCCCCGGATCAAAATGAATTCCGGTACAAAGAAACCGTTACGCGTTTTCTTTCTTCTTATTGTTAATCTTGGGTATCATCACACAGCTGATGATCAAAGCAAGAATGTAAAGTGCGCCGGTAACGTAGAGAACCGTCTGATATCCTACAGGATTAACCTTAGCGATCGAACCGTCAGAGAGAGTTATTTCTTTGTACTCACCTACCCTCTTAACGATAGCGGTTGCCATTTGGTTGCCGGTAAGACCTGCGATAGCCCATGCCGATAAGCACATACCGTGAACGGACGAGATCTTGCCCATTCCGAAGTGATCGGACAAAAGCGTGGGAACGTTTGAGAATCCGCCGCCGTATCCTGCATTGACCATGATAAGAAGTACAACACACAAAACTGCGAGTGCGGGAACCTCTCCGCCCTTAACGATACCCTTGGAAATGACAACGGCACCGGTAAATGCGATCGAAAGGATAAAGATAAGCTTGTAGATCGTGTTACGGTCCTTAAGTGTATCTGCCCATGCGGAGAAGCCGAGACGACCTGCGGCATTGGCAATAGCGGTAACGGTTGCGAGTGTTGCGCAAACACCTACGGAAAGACCTACCGACTTAAAGATCATCTTCTCCTGAGAGATAAGTGCAAGGCCGCAGGCAATGTTGATATAGAACATAAGCCAGATACCGATGAAGGTCTTGTTGCCGAAAGATGTCTTGAAGTTGTCGCCGAGAGTCTTGAAGAACTCTTTAACTCCGCCTTCAGAGTGAGCCTCAACCCAGTCGCTGGGTTTCTTGAGAATAAGATGTCCGATGAACATCATCACGAAGTAAACACCGCCCATGATGAAGAACATGGGAGCGGGATTGCCGTCAAATTTATCAAGTATCTTCTGCATGATGGGGCTTGCGATAGCCTTTGCGAGACCAAATCCGGCAACGGCGAGACCTGTTGCAAGACCTTTCTTATCCTTAAACCAAAGCATAAGAGTCTTAACGGGTGAAAGGTAACCGGTACCAAGACCGATACCCATGATGCATCCGTAGAAGATAAGGATCACGGGAAGCGACTTGATAAGAATACCAAATCCCGTTCCCACCATACCTACGGTGAAACATACAGTTGCGATAAGCGAAGATCTGTGGATATTTTTCTCAACTACGTCGCCAAGAAAAGCAGCGGACATACCAAGGAAAAAGATTGCGAGCGAGAATGCCCACTCCGTAGCCGGCTTTGTGGCTCCGATGTAATCGGCGATCTCCTGTGAAAATGTTGACCAGCAGTAAACTGTACCGATACTGCAGTGAAGAAGCAATGCGGGGATCGCACCGCGTATCCATTTGTTTTCTTTCATATTAATAAACCTCTCTGTTTGAAATACAAAAACCATAGACTATTATAGCGATTATTTCAAAGATTGCAATAAGGTAACCCTCGCAGAGTTTATGGAAACTTAACTTGTTTTAATTCCTCGTGAACAATATAATTGTTATTATAAAGGTGTCCGAAGTGACTCATACTAATTTAAGCGGACACGGTAAGGAAAGTTATGTCAGAAGAATACGAATCATTTTGTTTCATGTGCAAACGCCCCGAAAGCGTTACGGGAAAGATGCTGCGCCTTTCGGACGGCCTTTGCGTATGCAACGATTGTCTGCAAAAGACAATAGATATGTCAAAAAGCATGAACTTATCTCCCGAAATGTTCAGCAATCTTGATATGCCGTTTTCGGGAATGTTCAATTTAAAGACTCCGACCGACGAAGAGTCTTCCGAGGCAGACGTGGACAAAGAAACCGCCGCCGAAGAAGATACCCTTCCGGAGGGTGAAGACAACGACACCGAAGAGAGTGAAGATACCGAAAAAGAGGATACTTCCGCAAAGAAATCCCGTCCCAACGGTTATCCCAACGTAAGCTTTATCAATATAAACGACCTTTTGGGACAGCTCGGCGGCCGTCAGGCACCCAAGAAGAAAAAGAAGCCTCTCGAACCTATCAACTTAAAGGACATCCCCGCCCCTCACGAGATCAAGAAAAAGCTCGACGATTACGTTATCGGTCAGGAGCAGGCAAAGAAGATTATCTCCGTTGCGGTATACAACCACTACAAGCGCGTTGCGACCGACACGATGGACGAGATAGAGATTGAGAAATCAAACATATTAATGATCGGCCCCACAGGTTCGGGTAAAACATACCTTGTAAAAACGCTCGCAAAGCTGCTTAACGTCCCGCTTGCGATCGCAGACGCAACGAGTCTTACAGAGGCAGGCTATATCGGCGACGACATCGAAAGCGTTGTTTCAAAGCTCCTCGCCGCAGCCGACAACGATGTTGAGCGTGCCGAGCGCGGTATCATCTTCGTGGACGAGATCGACAAGATCGCTCGCAAAAAGCAGCAGACTTCAAGAGATGTCAGCGGCGAATCGGTCCAGCAGGGAATGTTAAAGCTTTTGGAAGGTGCCGAGATCGAAGTTCCGGTCGGAGCCAACTCCAAAAATGCGATGGTCCCGCTCGCAACCGTAAACACCAAGAACATCCTGTTCATTTGCGGCGGCGCGTTCCCCGATCTTGACGACATCATAAAGCAGAGGCTCAACAAGCAGACCTCGATCGGTTATACGGCAGACCTTAAGGACAAATGGGACAAAGAAAAAAATATCCTCTCCAAGGTTACCGTCGAAGATCTGAAGAAATTCGGAATGATCCCCGAGTTTGTCGGACGTCTTCCGATCATCTGCACACTCGAAGGCCTTAACAAGGATATGCTCGTTCAGATATTGAAAGAGCCCAAGAATGCTATACTCAAGCAGTATCAGAAGCTCCTTAACTTAGATGAAGTCGATCTTAGATTCGACGACGGCGCCCTGGAAGCCATCGCCGAGAAGGCACTTGAGAAAGACACCGGTGCAAGAGCTCTCCGCGCCATCATAGAAGAGTTCATGCTCGACATAATGTATGAGATCCCCAAGGACAAGAACATCGGCACCGTGACCATCACCCGCGAATACATCGAAGGCACGGGCGGACCGACGATCGAAATGCGGACACTCACACCGGTCATCGGCGTAAATCCGGCTCCGCAGATCGCTCAAAGTGAATAGGGAAATAATTTCCTAAAAATATAATAAGGAGGGCTACACATGCAGGATTACAAAAAGATCAATTACCCAACAAACAAGGACGTGGTATTGAGGTACATCCCCGGGCATTTCGTAACACCTTACTCACACGTAAACTACTACATGGACTTAACGGACATGAAGGCACGTCAGCGCGAGGCGAGAGCCACAGGCGAAGAGCTGGCTCAGCAGTACCTTATCACCGATATTGTCGATACGGTGCTATGCCTTGACAACATGGAGGTCGTAGGCGCATATCTTGCCAACAGGCTTACCAAAGCCGGCATCCACTCCATGAACGCTCACCAGACCATATACATTGCCACCCCCGAATACGATTCCGCGGGTCAGATCGTTTTCAGAGAAAACTCCAAGCACATGATCAAAGGAAAGAACGTACTTCTTCTCTTCGCTTCGATCTCGACCGGAGGAACTCTCACAAAGGCCATCAACTCCGTAAACTACTACGGCGGAAACGTAATGGGTGTTTCGGCGATCTTCTCGGCAGCCACGAAAGTAATGGATATGCCCATCCACTACCTTTACTCTCCGGCAGATCTTCCCGATTACATCAAATACAAACCCGAAGAGTGCCCCATGTGCCGCGACAAAGTTCCGGTAGATGCGCTCTGTAACGGCTTCGGTTACTCGATAGTATAGTACAAAGAAAAAACAAAGGACGATGCATTTCAAATGCATCGTCCTTTTTTCGTATGCTTTCTTTGGCCCGATCAGCCTTCAAAACTTTCTTTTGTGCCGAGCGTTACTTCCATTTCTATCTCGGAATATCCGTCAACACCGGCTCTCATGATGGTGATCTTAACTTTGTCGCCGCCCTTGTAGTGCGAAAGCTTTTCCTGAAGCTCGGAAAGCTCTTTGACCGACTGACCGTCAACCTTGGTGATGACATCGCCTTTGATGATCGATGCGTCTTCGGCTGCACTTCTTTCATAAACCTTTGTTACATATACACCTTCGGGAATGCCGAATGTTGCGATCGTAGCCTCATCAACGGTCGCGCCGCTTATTCCGAGGTAACCTCTCTTATCTTCGGAAACAACGGCCTGAGTCTTAAGATTAACGAATGTATCGATAGTCTCTTTTACATCGCTTATCGGGATGGCATATCCCATACCTTCAACGGCCGAACCGCCGAGTTTGTTGGAGTTGATACCTATGACTTCGCCTTTTATGTTAAGAAGTGCGCCGCCCGAGTTACCGGGGTTGATGGCTGCGTTTGTCTGAATGAGCGAGTCGATCGTGTTCTCCATCTCGATATCTCTGTTAAGAGCCGAGATAACGCCTGTGGTAACCGACTGACCGTATCCGAGAGCGTTGCCGATCGCGATAGCGGGTTCACCGATCTTAAGAGCGTTTGAATCGCCGAGTTTTGCCACCTTTATGTTGTTAAGCGTATCCTTTGAAAGATCCGACTTATTGACCGACAAAACCGCGATATCTATCGATTCGTCGTAGCCTTTAACGTATGCGGGCGATTCCGTCGAATCGACATACTGTACCGTAAGCTGAACGTTGCTGTCTATTACGTGGAAATTCGTTACCAGGAAAAGTTCGTCGTCGTCTTCACCGATTATGATGCCCGAACCGCTTGCCTGGTTCTCTGCAACATATCTTCTGCCCCAGTAGTTGTAGGTTTCTTCGTACAGATTTGTAATGGATACCATTGAGGGCATTACCGCTTCAACGACATCCGTAACATCGGTGACCACGGTCGAATAAGTGGTGCCGTCGGAGCCTTTGTAAATAAGGCTTCCGCCGTCGTTTATCGAACTTACCGTATTTTGAAGCGTTGCAACCTGCTTTTCAAGTTCTTCTATCTGAGCCTTATCGGTGTTTACCAGATTCACGCTTCCGCCCATCTTGTTGATAGCGAAGAATCCGACGCCTGCAGCGATACCAAAAGCCAGACCTATGGCAAATCCGACAAATATCTTTTTAAGCACGGAAGGCTTCTTTTGCAAAGAGACTGCCCCTGCAGGCTTTTGCTGAACATTCATGTAAGGATTGCCCTGATAAGGGTTCTGAACCGTATTGTTTACAGGTCTTGCATATCCGCCGCCTGCGGAATTTTGCCTGTAACCGTCTATAGTATTCTGATCCTGACCGTAATTGTTATTGTAATTGTTTTCCATGATGATGTCCCTTCCTTTCATAAACATCCTATGGTTAACATGGTAAATTTCATTTGTGTTCAAATTGTGTTCAAATTGTTATGGCTTTATAAATTTGTCATCTTGGGTTTGTCGGCCAGCATCTCAAGTTCTTTTTTGCTGCGTCCGTAACCTTGTCTGGCATCGATGGATGCGCGGTCGCGCATGAGTTCGTCGGTGATCCAATACTCGGGATTGGATGTGCTCCTAAGTATTGCGCGTTTTGAAAGGCTTCTGTAATGTTTGCCCTTTTTAAAGCCCAAAAACTTGCAGGCACTCTGCATATAAAAGGGTATCACCTCAAGTGTGCGACCGGTCCCGGCAAGGTGAGCTGCGGTCTTTTTGACAAGCTTCATGCCTTCGTTGTTGACCTTAAGCCCTTTAAATATCTCGGGATGCTTTGCATGCGAAACGCCGTTGTCAAAGTATCGTTTGTACTGTTCTTTACAAGTATAGTTGTGCGAGTGGATAACCGCCGCTTCCGCCACATACGCGATGCGATAGCCCGAATGTATGGCTTTTGCCGCATAAAGCATGTCTTCGTTGAATATCGTATGATTCAAAAAACCGCCGAGCTTTTCAAACACGTCGCGACGGTACATTGCGCAGACGTTCGAACAATAATATGCCTTTATTCCGAGCGTCTCGACATCATCCTCGCTTCTTATCGCCGATTCTTTTGGATAGTTGAACGTCCTTATGTAACGTTCCGCCTCGTTGGAATCGTCTCTTGCAACCTGGCGGGCATAGGCTACGGCCACGTCCGGATTTTTCTTTAAGGCAGCAAGAAGCCGCTCCGCAACAGTCTCATCCACCGGCATGGCGTCCTGAGTCATCATAAGAAAGAAATCGGCATCGGAACGCTTAACCGACTCGTTCCTTGTGCGGCCGTGATCAAACTCACGCTTTGAGATGTGTCTTACATCGAGATTTTTGTAATCGGTTGAGAAAGTAGTCGCAAAAGTAAGTCTGTCAAAATGCTTCTGCTCTGTATTGGTGATTATTATCTTTTCGGGTCTTACGGTCTGGGTGTCCATTTTCTTTATCAATGTAAGAAACTCGGGACCCGGTTTGTAAGTCGGGATTATAAGATCGTAGGTCATCTAAACAAATTGCCTTTCAAATATCATTCTCGCTTTACGACCGATCTCGTCGGTCTCACAGGGCTTATTATACCATGAAAAGAAAAAGGGAGAAATGCTTTCGCATTTCTCCCAAAAAACTTTTTTACTGAATATAAGGTGATGTGTCTTTGTAAATCTGAACGCTGTAGTTAGATACGTTCTCCGAAGGTACATAGCCGTTCTCATCGAAGAGGAATTCATGTAACCATACTACGTTTGATTCAAGATCGAGCGGGATAACGCAGCTTCCCTTCGAACCAATCGTTCCCGTGGTGACCATCGATTCCTCAGGGAATCCGCCCTCGTCTACGATGTTGTACTGTGTAACTTCCGTTAAGATGTCAAGTATCTCGGTAAGATCGAGCGAAGTATAAACCTCACTGAATACGTTGTTACAGATCTTTGTAAGATCGGCAACGGATGCGGTCTTTGCTTTGTCAAGAGTAGCCTTCAATACTTCACGCTGTCTCTCGGTACGCTTAAAGTCGTTACCTGCGGTATATCTAATACGGCAGTATGCTGTAGCCTGAAGTCCGTCAAGCGTCTGATATCCGACTTTCGTAACGGGTGTATAGCTTCCGCCCAGGCTCTCTACCATTGATATCTGGTAGTTATTTATGTGCTTGATCTCTTCTTCGTCCACTTCGATATCAACACCGCCGAGAGCGTCGATAACGTCTCTTAAGCCTTCAAAACCGATCGTGATGAAGTCTGTGATATCCATATCAAGGTTAGAGTTAAGCATCATGATGGCCTGCTCTGCTCCGCCGTATGCATACGATGCGTTACATTTACCGAACGAATCGGTTCCGCCCATCTGATTAAGATAGGTGTCTCTGTATACCGAACAAAGCTTAACTTCCTTTGTTGCGAGATTTATCGAGGCGATCATGATAGTATCGGTACGTGTCTTCTGTGTAAGAGCGCCCGTACGGGAGTCAACACCGAACAATGCGATGTTTCTGTAACCCTTCATGGTCTCGTTGTTCTTAACGTTTTCATTCATCTTAACGATGATATCATCTTCTTTGATGGAAACCTTCTGAACACCGGTTGTCTTTCCGTCCGAATCCTTACCGCCGGTTGCCTTGATGACAAACCATAAACCTGCGATCATTACGGCAAGTACCAATAATTCAACAAGAAATAATGCAACCTTTCCTGTTTTGTTGGCTTTCTTTTTTCTGTTAGCCATATTACCTCCAGCATATTCGCCTAATAGGCATTTTTATTAATAAATCCGACAAAGAATGTACGGAATATTATCCTCATATCAAGCCACATCGACCAGTTCTCGATATAGAAAAGATCGTACTCGATCCTCTTGTATATCGACGTGTCTCCGCGGTATCCGTTAACCTGTGCCCATCCGGTAAGACCCGGGCGAACCTGATGCTTGATCATGTAACGGGGTATCTCTTCTTTGAACTGCTCAACGAACTGCGGTCTTTCGGGTCTGGGGCCGACAAGACTCATGTCGCCTTTTAATATGTTAAAAAGCTGAGGCAGTTCATCCAGACTTGTTTTTCTAAGCACCGCACCCACCTTCGTAACTCTGGGGTCATCCTTGGTGGTCCATGCTTTCTTTTCGCTGTTCTCGTCCTGCATGCGCATGGAGCGGAACTTGTACATCCAAAAGTGCCTGTTGTGAAGACCTACTCTTTCCTGTTTAAAGATCACGGGACCTTCGCTCGAAGTCTTAACGAGTATGGCACATACCAGCATGATCGGTGATGTTATTATAATGCCCACCAGTGCAAAGAAAACGTCAAACACTCTTTTAACTATCTGGTTAAAGGTGTTGGAAAGAGGCACATATCTTATGTTGATGGCTGACAGGCCCTGCAGATCTTCGGTATAAGGTACGGAGGGTATTATGCTCATGTAATCGGGAATGAACTTTGTGTGAACTCCCGATTTCTCACATCTGTCAACTATCTCTTCAAGTCTGCTGTAGTCCTTCAGACCTATGGTAATGGCGATCTCATCAAGATTGCTGTTCTCAAGTATCATATCGAGGTTAGCGATATGTCCGAGAACCTTTATCCCTTTGTACTCTGTTCCGATGGGAACTTCATCGTCCAGGATCCCTCTTATGTAATAACCCCACTGAGGGTTACTGAATATCCTCTTTATATACTCTTCCGTCGTACGTGAATAACCTACGAGCAGAACGTATTTAACGTTGTAGCCTTTCTTTCTTAACGTACCCAGTATCTTCTGTAAAAAGAAATGAACGAGGGTAACCGCGAAAGTATTGAGCGCGACAAAGATGAAGATCAACGAACGCGAGAAGTTGAGCTGTTTTATCAACTGCAAAACGATGAGGATAATAGCTGCGCCAAAGATATTGGCTTTGAATATTCCTCCGACTTCACCCGAAAACCTGTGTCCGCGCTTTGGTGTATAGGTGTCAAAGAAGTAATAAAGGAACAAAAATCCCGGAACGATGTACCACAGAGCACTGAAGTAATATTCGTTGGAAAGTCGTCCTACTTCATCATCAACCGCAAAAAAACTTTCAAACTTGATATACCAAGCAAGAAAGTATGTTCCGATTGCAATTAGGGCATCTATGATCAGACGAAGTCTGTTAAAATTTTTTTGATTGTCTTTTATCAAAAAGAATTACGCCTCCTTCGCCCTATACCTTCGTTAATTCTACAATCGCAAACATACATTTTCAAATTAATTATTTCTTAAGGTGATCGTTAAGCCTTAAACTATTTAAAAAACAGCGTGGAACCGATGATCGCCAATTGGATCTTAAGGTAATTTATCATATTTTTAAACTTAAAAGGAACATGATTTGAAAAGCCTTCTTTCGAAAACGAATTTTTTACTCCGTTAAATGTTCCTTTAACGTATTCTTTTGCAAGTCCCTTGCGCGCAAAAAACACTGTTTTTATGAGCACTCCCGCAAACAGAAAAGGAAGATTGAATATGTACTGGAGCGCAGGCTGGTTCTTCATTGCCACATATACGGCATTTCTTGAAGAATTAGATACTTTAAAAACATTGTGTTTCGATCCCGAGGATGCGCTTCCTTTATGATAAACGACCGACGAAGCCACATTGACGTTTTTATATCCGAATATCCTTGCACGGTATCCGATATCCACATCTTCAAGATATGCAAAATGCCTGTCATCGAAAAGTCCTATACGGCCCAGTACGTCTTTTCGATACATTGCTGCTCCCGCACAGGCCGAGAACGTGTTTCTTATCTTGTCCACAGGGTAGTTTAATCGTGATTTACCGGAGAGGTACGCTCTGGCATATCCAAACAGATTATAATAATCACCTGCGTTATCTATAATGTCTTTATTGTCCATCGAAACCATCAAAGATCCCGCAGAAAAGAGCTTTTTGCGTCCTTCGAAGACTTTGACGAGGTTCTCGATCGTATCGGACTCGATCACGGTATCGTTGTTAAGAAGATATACATAAGGAGAGCATGAACACATGATGCCGTGATTCACCGCACCGGTAAATCCGAGATTTTTCTCGTGATATATTACTTTAACAGTCGGATCGTCTTTATACTCCGACAAAATCTCGGCACTTTCATCCGTCGAGCCGTTGTCTATAACAATTATCTCATTGGGAAGAGGTTTTGTTGCAAGGAGGCTGTCCAGGCAGGGTTTAATGAATTCGGCGCCGTTAAAATTCGGAACAACGACACTCACGGGAAGTCTGTCCTCTTTTGTTTCATATCCGTAATCTGCCCATTTGACATGCTTTGGATCGAAAAGAAGTCTCATGTTCTTCTCTCTTGCCACCTCTGCAAATTCAAAACTGTATTTCTTAACGCATTCTTCGATCAGTTTTTCCTGCTCCGGACGTGAGATCTTTCGTGATTTAATTTCCGATATCTTCTTCTCACAATTAAATAACAGATTGCCGTAAACGAAAGAAAGGCTTGGATGCGGGGTTAACGCTCTTATGTCGAGGGCATACATATCCATCGTACAATGTGCCCGATGAAGGTATCCGGAATAAAATTTATTCATGTTTTTACAGAAGAGCTTTTCGGGCGATTCATAGGAACCGCATGTTATTCTATTTCCGTCAAATATGAAGCCTCCCACCGCCGCAACGTCCTTACGCTTGATAAAGAGTTGATTTTGATAGTCCGCATGGAAAAATCCTTTGTGAAGGGTATGTGAAACATTTACCCCCGCAAAGTCTTCCACCGCTCTTCTTCCGGCTTCATATGCATAATCTTTGCTCTCGGGATTGGCTGCCGTGGAATCTTCGTGGCAGCGCCAATGATACAGGACTTTGGCGATATGTATTATCTCGCTTTCACGGCCTTCAATCGAAAGTTTTCCGGCCGTTCTTAAGATGATATCGTGATCCTGTGCACCGTCATAGTCCTTTCTGAAGCCTGTTTCTTTGATAAGATCACTCTCAAATACGGACAGATGGCACACATAATTATTGGATAAAAGGTAGTCTAAATTAAATTCAGGTTTAATATTTGGCTCGTAAAACCGTTTTGCCTCACTATCGCATTTATCTTCGTCAGAGTAGATGAACAGCGGGTTTACGCCGTTTGCACGTGCTTTTAGTATCGCTGCGGCGACCTCAAAAAGCGCATCCTCGGTAAGCAGATCGTCGTGATCGAGAAGCGCAGTATATTCACCGGTAACAAGTTTAAGAGCCTCGTTTGAATTGTCGGATATACCTTTATTCTCAGCCAGTCTCTTATATACGATCCTTTCGTCTTTATAGGAAGCACAAACGTTTGAAGGACCGTCGCTTGTCGATGCATCGGCAAGTATAAGTTCAAAGTTCTTGTATGTCTGATCGAGCACGGAATCGATCATGGCTCTTAAATATTCTTCTTTTGTTTCGTATATGGGAACCACAACGCTGAACTTGACAGTGCTCTTATCGCAGGCCTTTATCTGCGATGATCTCTGCTCTTTGTTCAGTTTTTGAAAATCATAAGGAACGTCTTCCGAGCCCGAAAGACGTTCCTTTGCTGCGTAGTATGTGTTTACGATCCCGTTTCGCTTAAGATAAGCACGGGCTTTAGCCATGTTACCCATACCCATTTTCCCTTAAAGGACCGCTTTAAGATCCTCTTTAAGCTTTTCGGCTTTCTTTGCGCTGTCTTCGAGTGAGTCGCCCTTAACACCGATATAGAACTTGATCTTGGGCTCGGTTCCCGAAGGTCTTGCGCAGCACCATGAATTGTTATCAAGATCAAAGTACAGAACATCCGAAGTGGGAAGACCCGTGGAAGTAACCTTTCCGGTTGCGATCTCGGTACATGTATCGTTCTTGTAATCTCTGAAATATCTGACGTTAAGATCACCGAACTTCTTGGGCGGATTTGCACGAAGCCCTTCCATGATAGCCTTGATCTTTTCCGATCCGTCCATTCCCTTAAGGGTGATCGTATAAAGATCTTCCTTGAAATAACCAAACTCTTTATAGATGTTAAGCATCTGATCCCAAAGAGTTATATTGTTGTATTTACACCATGCAGCCACTTCGCAAAGGCACATAACGGCCACAACGGCATCTTTATCTCTTGCATGTGTTCCGGCCAGGCATCCGTAGCTTTCTTCGAGACCGAATACATAATTGTAAGTACCCTTCTCAAGAAACCACTTTATCTGCTCGCCGATATATTTAAATCCGGTAAGCACTTCGATAAGCTTCACATTGTATTTCTCGGCTATCGGATCGGCCATATTCGTGGTAACGATAGTCTTTACAAGCGCGGGATTCTTGGGCATGGTGCCAAGAAGCGTACGCTCTCTTAAGATATACTCCGCAATGAGCATACCTGACATGTTTCCGGTGAAAGGAACATATTCGCCTGAAGCAGTATCGTATGCATAAATGCCGAGTCTGTCCGCGTCGGGATCGGTCGCAAGTACGACATCCGCTTTCTTTTCCTTTGCAAGCTTAAGAGCAAGTGTAAACGCCTTGGGATCTTCGGGATTGGGATATTCAAGCGTTGTAAAATTCGGATCGGGCATTTCCTGCTCGGGAACAACATAAACATTCTCAAATCCAAGCTCAGTAAGTATCCTTCGAACCGGCACATTACCCGTACCGTTAAAAGGCGTATAAACTATCTTTATATCCTTAGCCACAGCCTTGATGATCTCAGGATGGATGATCTGCTTCTTAAGTTCAACCATATAAAGATCGTCGATCTCTTTACCTATCACGTTATAAAGACCCTTGGCGATCGCCTCGTCTTTATCCATCGTCTTAACATCATTAAAGCTTGTAACATTATTTACTTCATCGATTATCGCGATATCTCTCGGAGATGTTACCTGCGCGCCATCCTCCCAGTAAACCTTATATCCGTTATACTCGGGCGGATTGTGGCTGGCCGTGACCACTATACCTGCCGTACACTTCTTGGTACGAACGGCAAAAGAAAGCTCCGGCGTCGGTCTTAACGCATCAAATACATAAGCCTTTATCCCGTTCGCATTGAGACACAAAGCCGCTACATCCGCAAACTCGGGCGACATCCTTCTTGAATCGTACGCAATTGCAACACCCATATCCTGTGTGCCCTGCTTGATTATATAATTCGCAAGACCCTGGGTTGCCTTTCTGACCGTATATATGTTCATCCTGTTCGTTCCGGCTCCCAGAATACCCCTGAGTCCGCCCGTACCGAAAGCAAGATTCTTATAAAATCTCTCCTTTATCTCATTCTCATCATTGGCTATTGCCTTAAGTTCCGCTTTCGTATCATCATCGAAATAAGCGTCGCTCACCCAATAGTTGTAACTCTCTTTGTAATCCATGAGTTATCCCTCCTGTGTAACTTTGAGCTATATTATAAAACATTTTTATTTTTGCAACAACCGTGCTCGCTTCGCGCACTAACCGTGCGCGCTTCACGCACCAACCGTGTGCGATTCACACAACAACCGTGTGCGATTCACACAACAACCGTGTGCGATTCACGCACCAACCGTGCTCGCTGCATACGGTTTTGACGCAGAGCGCTCTCGCTGCGAAAAAAACGTAACGGTACTAACCTCGCGTCGCACACTCCGCTCGCTAAGTGCCGACGTTTTTCACGCCCTGCTTACAAAACCGTATGCATCAAACACGGGTGGAGGTATAAATGCTTAATTGTTTATCTTTAAAGAATAGTCGCTTCGGTCAAGTGAAAAATTGGGGTTGTAGTAAGGGTCTCCCGCTTCAAGTTCGGTTTTCCACTTTGTCCTGAACAATTCCGATTCGCGATTGTAACGTTCTGCTTTCTCGCCCTGATCGTCAAGACCTCTTGATACAGACTCGTAGTGGTAAAGCTCAGCGAAAGGTGTGAAGACGTTAAGTTTGCCAAGTTTACGGAGACGAAGGCAGAAATCAACGTCGTTCAAAGAAATCTCAAATTCTGGTGAAAGGCCTCCGAGTTCGTCCCAAAGCGACTTCTTGACCATGAGGCAAGCGCCTGTAACTGCGGTCACGTCCTGTGTATAGCAAAGTCGTCCCATGTAGCCTAGGTTTTCGCGAGACTGCTTATAGTGAGTGTGGCCGGCTGTTCTGTGAGCACCGAGTCCTATTACTACGCCCGCATGCTGGATCGTTTTGTCGGGATAATAGAGTTTTGCGCCTACCGCTCCGACATCTTCACGCTGTGCGTACATCAAAAGCTCTTCGAGCCAGTTGACCGTTATAACTTCCGTATCGTTGTTGAGAAGCAATATATACTCTCCCGTTGCAAAAGTTACACCGAAATTATTAACGAGTGAATAATTAAATTTACCTTCATACGTGACCACTTGGATCTTGTCCGAAAGCTTCTTTAGATCCTCGTAGCACTCAAACGTCTTTTTCTCGATCGAATTGTTCTCTACGATTATTATCTCGTAATTTGTGTATGTTGATTTATCAAGTATTGAATTTACGCATCGCTCAAGGTCTTCGGTGTGGTCCTTGTTCGGAATAACGATTGATATTTTAGGGGTTCCGTTAATCTTATATCGTATTTTAAATATCGTTTCAAAGGCTCTGGTGCCTGTGATCTTAAAGTCTGTATAGCCGTGAGATCTTAAATGATCGGCAACCGCACCCTTTGCAGCCGCTATCGCATACTCTTTTGCCGAGATATTTGAAGCGACCGAGCCCGAATGGCATCTCCAATAATAAAGAAGTCTCGGAACATGGACGATGCACTTTGCTCTGTCTGTGAGTCTTAAGATCATATCGTGATCCTGACTTCCGTCAAACTTGGTTCTGAACAGTTCCGTACCTTCAAGAAGCGTTCTTTTGAACACACTGAAGTGGCAGATGTAGTTATTGGCTCTTAAGTTGTCCACCGCGTAATCGGGCTTGAAATGCATGGTTAGCATATGGTCGATATTGCCGCTCTTAAAGGTTGTTTCGTCGCAGTAGATGTAATCCGCTCCCTTTTCGTTGATCACTTTGACATATTCGTACAAAGCTTCGGGATGGAGTACATCGTCGTGATCGAACAGTCCGATATATTCTCCGGTCGCAAGCGTAAGACACTTATTTGTGTTACCCGAAATTCCTTCGTTCTTTTCAAGTTTAAGATACTTTATGCGAGGCTCGTTATAAGAATCGACAACTTCTTTTACGTAAGCGTGAGCCTCGTCCGAGCCGTCTGCAAGGCAGAGTTCCCAATTCTTATACGTCTGCCACATAACGGAATCGATCATTTCCTTAAGCATCTGCTTATCGGTGTTATACAAAGGCACCAGTATCGATATCAATGGCGCATAGTCAAATACGGTCTCTTCTTCGAGTTTTCGCTTTACCTCATCGGGAAAACTTTTGGTGCCGTATTGCTTCATGGCTTCTCTTTCGCGCTTCTTGTAATCAAGCTTCATAAGGATGCCTCTGGGGCCTCCGAGGTTCTTGACACGTTTAGCATTCCTTATGCAAAAATGCATGGCTTTTCTTGCGGGAGCGCTCGCCTTCCACAAAGGATTGTTCTTTATTCTGTTAAGTTTGAAAGAAAGCTCTTCTTTTTCTTCTTCCAGTTCTGCAATACGTTCTGCCAGAAAGGCGTTTCTTTCAAGTTCTTCTTCGTAACTTTGCTTGTAATCCATATCGGTTTCTCCGGTCTTTATCTGATCGTGATCTCTCTTGCGGAAAGCTTATAAAGTTTTTCGTTTAAAAATTTGTGTTCAAACAATAATCCTGCGTTGTATGTCCCGGCGCTTAAAGCTCCCACGGGTATCTTTATCGCGAAGCCCGACATCTCGGCATTTTTCAGATCGGGACAGTTTTCGGCCACGTCTTCTCTTAAGCATCCTTCAAACGGCAACGCATAAGTCTTTTCGCTTGAACAAAGGAGCAGGCTCTTTTTATAACATGCGTTGTTTGAACCGGTGATGAACGAAAATCCCTGGACGTAATAAGCGTCCTCGTCTGTATCGAATACAAAGTCTTTAAGGTCGCCCGAAAACTCGATGCTCACATAAATGCACTCTTCTTTTCTGTACTTTGAGATATCGATCTCTTTTATCCTTAAAGGCTCCTCGACCGCGGTACGGTATTCGTACTCCGAAGCCGGAACGATGGCGGTATTTAAACAATCGTTCACAAGATATTTGCTGTAGAAAGGATCTTTGCCCTTAAACGAAGGATGTTCTTTGTACAGCTCACTCTTTTCGGCCAAAAGTCTTTTAAGCGAATCGGGATCGGTATCTTTTCCGCGGCTTATCGACTCGGCATGCTCAAGCGAGATATTGTTGCACACTACGTTGTAATATCCGGCTTTATACAGTTTAAAACAAAGGTCGATATCGTTAAACGCAACTCTCAGAGCTTCATTCAGTCCGCCCATGCTGTCGAAAAGTGTCTTTCGAACCATGAGACAGGCTCCGGTAACGGCCAGTACATTGTTCACAAGATGATTATAGCCATAGTAATGGTCAATCCAATCAGGCTTGAACTGAAGTTTATGGACGGGGCCGATCGTAGTGTTCACAACGCCCGCATGCTGGATTATGGAAGAGTGCGGATAAAAAAGCTTTGCGCCAACCGCGCCCGTAAAGCAGTAGCTTGCCTTGTCGAGCATTTCTTCAAGCGTATAAGGGGCGGTAAACGTAACGTCATCGTTTAAAAAAAGAAGATAATCGCCGGTCGCTTTCGAAGCTCCGATGTTACACATCCTTGAGAAGTTAAACTCCATCGGATGATATTCGTAAACGAGCGAATATTTTGAAACGAGCGATTCGATCTTGTCCTTTTCCAAAGTGGAGCTGCCGTTGTCGACTACTATCGTCTGAAGTTCGATCGTACCCGGGCACGCATCGTAAAGAGAGGTTACGCACTTTTTGAGCATATCGGCGTTATCTTTGCTGGGTATCACCACGGAAAGTTTAGCCTTATTCTCAAGCGTAAATCCGTTTTTACTATCGTCGGTACGAAGTCTCTTTGCTATGATCGGCGCACGTTCATCGGTTATGTAATTGTTCTCGTAACCGGTCGCATGAACCAAGATCTCATCTATGTGAATGACGCTTCCTGCGATCCTTGTCGCATCTTCGTAGATATAACGTAAAAGTGTGTGGTAAATGCCTTTGGCACCGGAATATCCCGGTGACATCTCAAGGTCTCTGAAAGCAACACGCCTTACGGCGCAAATGTTGCAAAAATAGAAATGATCGAGAAACGAGTTCGGAGACCAATCGGGCTTAAAGAACGGATCTTTTCTGGTTCCGTAGATGCTCTTTCCGTAAAGAAGGGAGCTTTCTTTGTCCAAAGTGGCTATATCCTCGTCGCCGTAGATCACCATGCAATCGGGATTGTCTTTAAAACACCTGACTATCAAGGGGATGGCGCGAGCGGTAAGTTCACCGTTTACGAAGACGCAGACGTCCTCGATAACGTTTTTGAACGCAAAATTTTCTCCGACTTTGTCAAACGGAACTATACTTACGGTCGTCCCCTCATAGTGAGTGACGTAAGAAGTCTCTTCTCTTCCCGCACGCACGGTTTCGGGATCGAGCGACATATCAAACTGCTCAAGGGAATTTTCAAGAAGTCTTATCCAGAAATCGTAAGACACTCTCTTTTCCGAAAGCCGGGCTTCATATACGGAATCGACTCTTTTCTCAAACTCATTTTTGATAAAGCTTTTGATGCCCATATTTAAAATATCCTCTTAATGTTCTCGGCGAGCAAAGCCGCGGTCTCATGAGGTATCTGAGTAATGTTCATTTCAACGTTAAGCAAGCTGTCCTCGCTTCTGGCGAGTCCTTCAAGCACAAATACGAGGTTCGGATCTTCGGTCTCGAAAATGAACGTATCGTTGCCGACTCTTTTACCGTTGCAAAGAAGAAACTTCTTTGAATCAACGGGATAGGGGTTGCCGTCTATATCGGCTCTTGTGATCGTAACTATGCACGAAGACCGAAGGGGATCGAGCCTTATGAGTCTTTGTGCGGGAGAAACCGGTACAGCTACCGACGCACTCTTTTCATTGGGATAAGCGTTCTCGTAAAAATACGAAGTATCTTCCGAGAAGCTTCCGTCAGGGTTTGCGGGATAGATCTGGAACTTAAATGCGCCATCGTTTGAATAAAGCTTACTCAAAACCGGGTAAGGATCTATTATCCTGTTGCCGATGATATCGCGCATTTCCTGCATCGAACGGTTCTTTCCGGTAACCTTTTTCTGGAACGTTGCCTCGTCTTCTTTAAGCAGTGCAGCGGCCTCCGTAGAGAGCCCAAGCTTGTCATAAATTAAATCGAGATTTATTTTATTTCGCTTTTTATCTTCAAGAAGATAGCAGTAGATCGCTCTGAAAGCCGTCTCTTTTACCGATAATCTCGACTCTTTTGTCCATTCGTAATCGATGAGTGTCCACTTGTCGCCGTCGATCAGGATATTGGAGAATACCATGTCGGTATCGGCTATCTTTTCGTCGCTTCCGTAACCTGTATATTCCACATATTTATCAAACAGCTCATAGAATGCCTTAAGATCGTCTTTCTTTAAGCATTCGTCCATGAGTTCTTCGAGAGTATTTCCCTCGACATATTCGAAGCAGGCTTCCGGAATATCGTCTTTATGGATGACTTCGCAGCGGTTGACACTTAACTTGCCGCCTTCGTAACGTTTTGTAAGACCGTTAAAGTAATCGTCCATCTTAAGGATGTGAGCATAGCCTTCGGGGCAGAGCGCACTCTTTTTGATGATCTTGACTTCTCTCTTGCCGACGGGTACACGCTCTATTACCGTTTCGATCTGATATTCTCTCGCACGGTCGTTTGAAAATCTTGCGTAATCGATGTTCACATCGGGACCGATGACTACCAGAAATGAGTTTGAGAATCTGTCGAACGCTTTATCTTTAATAAGACTGTCAAACGCATCTTTCTCGGAGAACAGTTCAAGTCTGTCCATATCAAAATTACGGTAGTTATCTTTTAATTCTCCGACCTTCGGAAGTCTCTTGTCCGAGAAAAGAGTATGCATGAACTTGTAATCGGGATAAGGATAAAAGAATCTGTATTTATCGAATCCGAGCGTTTTGAAGATGTTCATGAGACCGTCCTTTGAGAACGTCCTCACGCCGTCGTCTTTTTTGTATCCTTCGATACCGGCAAAATATCTGCTTAAATGATCTTCCTTACATCCGGCCAGATACTTAAGTCCAAGTCTGTTCTCGATCGCTATGACGATCCTTCCGTCGGGCTTAAGATGCTTTCTTATCATCATAAGAAAGTCCTCGTAAGGTGTTTCGGAATCGATATACGAAGCGGCATACTCAAACACGCCTATAAGGCATATATAATCAAAATCATTGTCGAGCGTCTTCTCAACATCCGAAAAGTTTCCTACGTGAATGGTGAGGTTCTCCGCATCGGAATGACGGTTTGCGTTTATACGGCTTCTCTTGGCCGAAAGATCGCAGGAAACGACCTCGCCCGCAAGAGTCGTGAGCGCACCAGTAACGGCGCCGCAGCCTGCCCCCACTTCAAGCACTTTATCCTTCTTTGTGATGGGAAGCCATCTTACTATGTTCTCTCTTGCGACAGATAAATGATAAAAAGTTGGCCAGTCGGCTCTTTCTTCTATTATTCCCGGAAATTCAACGGGAGCATACTTCTCGGTTATCTTTAAAAGATCGTCTTCAACCTTTCCGTCACAGTAGTAGTCCGTGCCCGAATATACAGAGAAATCGAGAGTTACTTTGCCCTTCTTTTCAATCTTTTCGTTTGTTTTCTGTTCTTTTCCAGCCATTTATATCCTTATCAATCTGTGGCATTCCATAAAGTCCTGTTTTATCGGCTTTTCATGATATCCACAACTTTGTTAAATCGTGTTATACTTTCTTGTTATATTTATCTTTGAGTTGGTATCAAAGAAACCGACTGTATTTTTATCTGATATCACGGTGATGTCCAAGGCATCGTAAAGCCTGTGATATACAGTAAAATCATCAAGTTTATAGCCTGTTACTCCAAAGGAAAGCAGATATTGCCCGCCCTGAAGGTCGATGTTTTGCGTAAATGTGATATCAAACTCTTCTCCGGCCTTGGCGTCGTCCAGAAAAGCTTTTTCGAACATCGTATTTGTGCCGGTGATCTCAGTTCCTTTAACATCCTTTATCGTAAAAGCAAATATCGGCTGCTTTACGTCACGCGCAAACTTAACATGCATATGGATGGTGAATTCCGAGCCTTTTATCAGAGCATTTGTTTTAAGTCCCTTTGAATCCGTAACATAATACTCGGTTATTCTCGCATCCTCCGAACCGTATTCGAGCATATCTGCGCTCTCGCTCATTTTATCTTCAAGGATGTCTTTATATTCGGGATCTTTTTCGTGTGCAAACTGGCCTACAAGCACCTGTTTGTAAAGGTCTATCATCTCTTTCGGACCGCCTTCGGCAAGCTTATCGCCTTTATTTAACACTACAACGCGGTCACAATATTTGGCTATCGAACTAAGATCGTGCGATACGAACAGTATCGTTTTTCCCGCAGCTTTAAACTCCTCAAACTTGTGATAGCACTTCGACTGAAAGAATACGTCTCCGACGCTTAAAGCCTCGTCTACGATGAGTATCTCGGGATCGATATTTATTGCCACGGCGAACGCCAGACGCACAAACATACCGCTTGAATAGGTCTTTACGGGCTGATAGATGTAATCTCCTATATCCGCAAACGCCAATATATCATCAAGACGCTTGTCTATCTCTTTTCTTGAAAATCCCATCATCGTTCCGTTAAGATAGACGTTCTCAAGACCGTTGTATTCCATGTTAAAACCGGCTCCGAGCTCCAGAAGCGCCGAAATACGTCCGTTAACGCTCACACTTCCTTCCGTCGGATTCAAGACGCCGGTTATGATCTTAAGCATCGTGGATTTGCCGGAACCGTTTGTTCCGATTATACCAATCGTCTCGCCTTTTTTAATGTCGATATCCACTCCGTTTAACGCGTAATGCTCTTTATAATTGTGCTTCTTAAGACCAAACGCGTCCAAGAGCCTGTCGGAGGGCTTATTATAAAGCCTGTACATCTTCTTAAGCCCTTTTACGGATATGGCAAGATCTTCGCTGTATTCAGTTAATGCTTTGTTTTCTTCGTGACTCATTTCCTATAACACATCCGCAAAATGAACTTTAAGTTTCTTAAATATCAGTCTTCCGATCACCATAAATACGATCGTAAAGCACCAGAAATATACGGCATATCCTATGTCGTTAAAGAAGGCTCCCGAGCCCACAAGAGCATTTCTGTAGCCTTCGACTATATAACAGATCGGATTGAGCCTTACGATGAAGCGTGCGGTCTTTCCGATGTTGTTGACGTTCCATAGGATGGGCGTTGCCCACATACCGATCTGCAAAAGTATTCCGATTATCTGAGAAAGATCTCTGAAGAACACGACTACCGCCGATGTTGTGTAACAAAGTGCGAGTGACAGCATAAACATGCAGAAGCTGTAATAAAACAGTTTTATCGTATAGATCGAGGGATAATAGTGATAAATGCACCCGATCACCAAAAGCACCAGTATAAAGAAAAGATGAATGAAAGTGGCGGCCACCACCTTAATGATCGGAAGGATATCGATATTGAAGACTACCTTTTTTACGAGATAACTGTACTCGGTAAGCGCCTGTGTGCCATGAGTCAATGACTCCGAGAAATAAAACCACGGAACAAGGCCGGCGGTCAGGAACAGAACGTAGGGGATGGGCATATCTCCTGCCATTGCCTGCGCTTTTGTCTGAAATATCTTATCGAATACGATATAGTACATGACTACGGTAACGACGGGCTGCACCATCGCCCAAATCGCACCCAAATAAGAGCCTGCGTAACGCTTTTTGAAATCGTTCTTTGCCAGGCTCCATATAAGTGACCGGTTCTTGATCTTGTTTTCGGCCGATCGCACCCTGTTATCTTTGGATGTTGTTTTCTTTGACATATGAGGATAATCCGCCCCACTTAGTATCTCTGTCCGAGAAAGTAAGCTCCATATCATCCGTTATGGGCCACTTTACGCCTATCTCGGGATCGTTGTACATTATACCGCCCTCGTCGCCGGGGTGATAAAAGTCCGAACATTTATAAACAAACTCCGCATAGTCGGAAAGCACCAAAAATCCATGTGCAAATCCCTTGGGTACGAAGAACTGTTTCTTGTTTTCCGCGGAAAGCTCGACTCCGATCCACTTTCCGAATGTCTTTGAATCTTTGCGAAGATCCACCGCCACATCGAAAACGGCACCGCTTATAACTCTTACGAGCTTATCCTGCGCATACTGTTTCTGGAAATGGAGTCCTCTCAAAACGCCTCTTTTCGAAGCAGACTGATTGTCCTGTACGAAGTCTACGTCTATGCCTATCTCCTTAAAATCCTTCTGCTGATAGGTCTCCATGAAATAACCTCTTGCATCCTCATGAACCTCGGGAGTTATTATCTTTACTCCTTCGATCTCGCATGTTTCAACGGTAAGCTTACCCATTATCCGTGTCCTCCGAAAGTCTCTTTATCGTCTTTTTCTTTATTATCCCTGTCGCTTGTGGAAGTTTTTTCTTTGTCCTTATTGGGATCTTCTTTGGAGGATGTGTCTTGCTTATCCTCGATCTCTTTTCCTTCAAAGTCCTTTTGGGACGAAGAATCCGCATCGCCGGGCGTAAGTTTATTAGGCTCGGCGTCATTTGAAGAAACGTCCACGCTTAAGGGATCGTGTATCTTTTCGTTTAATTCGTTTTGAAAGAAAAGCGGATCCGATTTCCAGGCCGATAAGCTGTTTCCGACCTGTCTGCCCTTAAAGAATGTCTCGTTCGTATCGGTCTTTTCAACTTCAGGCGCGCTCACTTCCGTGCTCACGACAGGTGTCTTCCCGGCGTTCGCCTTTCTTTTTATGGCGCCTTTGTTGGATACGAGTACGAAAACAAGCACGAGCAGCACAAGCAGGCTTGCGACCAGGACCGCGCTTTGCTTAAACTTATAATCCATTTGCTACCTCTGTAAGGTATTTGCCGTATTCGGTCTTCATAAGAGGCTCTGCAAGCTTAAGAAGCTGTTCTCTGTCAATGAAGCCTCTCTTATATGCTATCTCTTCTATGCATGAAATGTAAAGACCCTGTCGCTTCTGGAATGTGGCCACAAAATCTGCGGCATCGAGAAGC
>JAILEQ010000033.1 GCA_024687305.1 Lachnospiraceae bacterium
ATCTCATCGGTCTTATTCCTGCGCCCCGCCGAATCGATAAGCGCGATAAACGACAATACCATTAATATCAGTGCAGCGAGCGCAATGCCATAAATGGCGTATCTGAGTTCGTAGGCAATATTTCCAAAAAGCAATGCTTTTTCCAACTCGGAGCTCGCCGTACTTTGAGGCTTTGGGACCAACGATACTTTGTAATAAGCTACGGATTCGTCTTTTTTTGTTAAGGGATGGTGGTAGAAAAAGTCTGTTACCACGCCTTTTTTGTCTCTTAAAACAGCGAATTCGGCTGTATATTTTTTTTCGGTGATGTTACGAAATCCCGGGGTTTCGGCAACTACTTTTCCGTAATTGTCGGTTATCCAGTATTCATAATCATCGCTGATCTCATAATTCATGTATTCTTTTAGCATGATGTCGCTTGCATAGCTCTGAGTCAGGTTATCGGTCACACTTTCAATGCAGGTTTCCCCGGGCGCATTGTACCAGTCTGCGTCCGAAGAATTGTAAAAGTAAACACCTGCGATACATACTGTCAAAGTGAGCACGGAAAAGACGAACAAAAGGAACATTATGATCTTTCCGGCCACTGAACGAGTGAATCGTTTCATTTTCTTCTTTCTCCTTCGATTTTATACCCCTGTCCGAAAACAACTTTTATATAACGCGGGTCCGCGGGATCGATCTCGATCTTTTCGCGAAGATGTCTGATGTGCACCGCGACCGTGTTGTCCGAACCGAACGGTTTTTCCTTCCAGACCGTCGAGTAGATCTCTTTTGGCGAAAAAACGCGGTCCGGATTGGTCATTAGAAGCTTAAGGATATCATATTCTTTGGGAGTTAAGCTTACCGCCTCGCCGTCAAGGAACACTTCTTTTGACCGGTCGTTTATCTCAAGACCCCGGATCGAAAGCGTGTCCGAAACTTCGGTGCCGCCGCCGAGCTTAAGAAAGCGTCTCAACTGCGAGCGGACCCTTGCGGTAACTTCCAAAGGATTGAAGGGTTTCGTAATGTAGTCGTCTGCGCCTACGTTTAAGCCGAGTATCTTGTCGGTGTCCTCGCTTTTTGCCGTAAGCACGATTATCGGCACATTACTGAACTCTCGTATCTTTGCCATGGCTGTTATCCCGTCCATAACGGGCATCATTAAGTCCATTAAGACAAGATGTATATCATTTGTCGACAAAACATTTAATGCTTCCTGTCCGTTATAAGCTTCAAAAAGCGTATAATCCGGATCGGACAGATAGATCTTTAACGCGTTTACGATATCTTTTTCATCATCACATATTAATATGTTAGGCATGCATTTTCTTCCTCCCGACTGGTCTAATTATAGTATGAACGGGTTTTAAGTTGGAATACGTAATCGTATTAAGATTTGATGAAGATAGTAATCCCGGGACGTGACAAAAGTCATATTCAAAACATAACTTATCTCACTACAAAGACGCCCCTTGCATCTGTAAGATGGTACTGTACAAAGAAACCGAACGCGAAAACGTGAACATAAAGGAGATAACATGGCAGCAATTCTTAAAACAAAGGATCTTACAAAGAAATACGGAAACAAGATCGTGGTGGACAATTTAAACCTCGAGATCGAAGAGGGCGAAGTGTTCGGGCTTCTCGGTCCAAACGGCGCAGGCAAGAGTACCACCATGAATATGATATGCGGAATCGTGAAACCTACGCTCGGAGAAGTCGAGTTCATGGGTAAGGATTTTAAAAAGAACAGAAAAGAGCTTTGCAGAGAGCTTGGTTACATTCCGCAGCAGCTGGCCATACACGGCAATTTAAAGGCATGGGAGAACGTGGAACTCTTCACTTCGCTTTACGGCATAAAGGGAAAGGAGCTTACAAAGGTGATCGATGAGTCGCTTGAGTACGTGGGACTTCTTGATAAAAGAGGCGAGTACGCGAAGACTTTCTCGGGTGGAATGAAGAGAAGACTCAACATCGCCTGTGCCATCGGCCACGACCCGAAATTGCTCATCTTCGACGAGCCTACGGTAGGAATCGATCCACAGTCTCGAAACTTCATACTCGAGAGGATCAAAGAGTCCAACGAAAAGGGAGCGACGATCATCTACACAAGCCATTACATGGAAGAAGTCGAGGCGATCTGCACCAGGATAGCGATAATGGACAACGGAAAAGTGATCGCCATCGGAACGAGCGAAGAGTTAAAGAAAATGGTAGTGAGCGACCCTTCGACGATCACTCTCGAGGAAGTGTTCCTGACTCTTACCGGAAAGAAATTGCGAGACATTTAAGAAAGAGGCATAAAGATGATACGTTACGTCATAAAAAACAACATTAAGCTGATGGGCAGAAGTCCCATAAACATTTTTCTTTATATAGTGATGCCTCTCATTCTCATAGCCGTTCTATCAAGCTCGTTTGACGATCTTATGAAAAAGTACGAAGAAAACGAGACTTTAAAGGCGGGGTACAGGATAGAGGACAGCGGTACTTCGAAAGAGCTGATCGATGCGCTTAAGGATATAGCGAAAGACAACGATATCGAACTTACGGAGTACGAAACCGGCGAGATAGGCGACATCGTAAAAAACGAAGAACTAAGCGGATTTGTGGTGTTTGACGGCGATTCCTATACGGTGTACGAGACCGAGGAAGAAAAAGAGGCCGGAAAGGCGATCGAGTTCATGATCGGTACCTTCTATGAAAGCGCTACGGCAGCGGCAATGGGTGCGGATACCGAAGCTGTGGCGGTAAGCGCGGAAGAGGCTTTTTACATAGAACCGGTCGATTCCACGGACTATTACGGGATAGTCGAGGTCGTTTACTTCGGCTGGTGCGCGATAGTCTGCGGCGCCTCGCTTTTCATGAACGAAAAGAAATATAAGATAAAGAACAAATACATCGTGGCAGATATCTCGGAACCGAAGCTCTATCTTGCGAATTTCATTCCCATGGTGGCGGTCGTCATCGCAGGGGCAGTTATCGCGGCAGTGCTTTCGGTGGTCCTCTTTAAGGTCAACTGGGGCAACATATGGTTATCGCTTTTAATAGTGGCTTTGTCCGCCGCGGCGGCAACGGCATTCGGCCTCATGCTCCATTCCTTTAGCGACAACATGGTGGTCACCATAATCGCCACATTCACGATAGTATGGTTCATGGGCTTTTTCGGAGGAAGTTTTGAAACTTACATGTTCTCCGCACAGCCTATGAGTTTAAAACTGTTATCCCCCATATATCATACGAACAGGGCTTTGGTGGAGCTGTCGAGCATGGGTGAGAGCAGATTCGTATCAAGTTCGTTATTGTTTTCTTTGGCCATCATGGCAGTATGTTCGGTGCTGGCGATATTGGCCGGAACGGCAAGGAGGAAAGTCAGATCATGATAACAATGATAAGATCAAGCATAAAACTACTTTTCAGAGCAAAGGCGTTCTGGTTTTTCCTGCTGATAGTGCCTTTTCTTGCGACACTTATGCTCAAATCAAAAATGGATTCCTCAATGGCGTATGTGACGGGATTTGAGCAAAAAGTTCAGGACCTTTCGAGCGCCGATGAAAAAGTTGCATATTTCGGCGGAAAGGGCGAGTATCTTTTAAAAGTCTACGATGCTTCAGACAGCGAGCTTAGCAGTTATCTTCTTGATAAGATCGCAAAGACCGGCATGATACTCGCAATCAGGGCCGATGTCACAAACGAGGTTAAGAACGGAGTCCTTGATAAGTCATTTATCGAAGAAAGACTCGCTTTTGACGGTGAGGAAGATCGTATGGGCGCGGTGCTCGTGATCGCTCCCGATTTTGACGATCTGGTACTTTCGGGACGCGCAAATGAGGCGATCGATCTGTACGCGCTTTCCGACGACGAACGTACAAAAGCGGTTGAGGGAACATTGAACCTTCAGCTTTCAAGGATGGAAAGCTTTAAGAAATATGTTTCCGTATCGGGGGACCAAGAAACCGCGAACGATCTTCTCGACCTTCTTAAAGGGGTCGATGAGAATCTTCCGAAAAAAGAGATCGTTTCGATCTCGGGAAGCGGGAAAGAAGCACTTACAAAAGAGCAGACAAATCTGAAGACAAACATCGGCTATTCGTTTGTATTCCTTACGCTTGCGTATGTTTTCTGCGGGATATTCGTGGCTTACAACGCCATAACCGAGCAAAAGAACGGCGTTACTGTAAGAGTCGATCTTTCCGGAACGAGCCAGGCGGCATATTTTCTGGCAAAGTTCGTGACGGTAGTTGTAACTACAGTACTTGTAACAGCATTCGCGGTATTGTACGGCTTTATAATGGGCGTCAACGATTTCGGAATGGAAAGAGTGAAATATTACGCACTTGTATTCCTTATGGGACTGATATTCGGATCGGTGAGCATGCTTATAGGAATACTGGCCGGAGACGTAATGAGCTCTACGATAGCGGCTTTTACGATCTGGTGCATGTCGAGCATGTTAAGCGGAATGTACTTCCCCATTAAGTACACCACCGTGGGCCTTAAGATACTTTCATACGCAATGCCTCAGAAGTGGTTCATCACCGCGGTGGAGATGATTTTTGTTAAAGACAACAATGTGTTTGTTATGATAATATGTGTTACGGTAGCATACATTCTTGCAATACTGAGCATAGGCGCTTTAGGCCTTAAGATGAAAAGGACCGAAGAATGGGGGACCAATTAAAGAAAAACATTCACATATTGATCCGTCTTGCAATAGTTGTTTCGTTCATAGTCTACGGAATGGCGGGATATTACAAAGCCGAAGAAAGAACAGGAGTATCTTATGGGATACTCCTGCTTGTTTCGTTGTTTTTTGCTCTGATAACGGTAAAGGAGCTTGTTGAGAAAGGTCAGGTTCCGGCGCTTATTGCGGCGACGGTCGTATCGGGGGTGCTGCTTTACTTTTACGGAAACGGATTTGTGCTTCTTCTGTGGTTTTTGTCTTTTGAACTTCTGTCGGTATTTAAGGCGGCGCCGGGCTTTTTCTTTGTACCGTTTTTATGGCTTTTGATGGGCGAGCCGGCAGATCCGGGGCTTAGGATCGTTCTCATGACGCTTCTGGCGGTCTGCTATATTGAATACGAGTTTGGCATAGCGCCCTATCGCAAGCAGGTGCTCGAAGAAACCGCGGCGCGTCAGGGACTTAAGCGCGATCTTGAAAATACCGAGAACACCGCAAGAGCGGAAATGAAAAAGAGCATGTTAAAGGCCGAAAACCGCATACTTGAGGACCGTGCACAGCTTTCACAGACGCTTCACGACAAGCTCGGTCACAACATAAACGGCTCGATCTATCAGCTTGAGGCGAGCAAAGTGTTGATGGACAAAGAACCCGAAAAGGCAAAGTCGATGATACAGGCTGTCATAGATCAGCTTCGGACCGGAATGGACGAGATACGCGCCATTTTAAGAAAAGAACGTCCCGACAGAAAGCAGATGGCGTTACTGCAGCTTTACGAGCTCTGCGAAGACTGCAACAACAAGGGTGTTGAGGCGGAGCTTCTGACCGAGGGTGAGCTTTCCACCATTCCCGCGGACGTCTGGGAAGTGATACTCGACAACTGTTTTGAGGCCGTGTCGAATGCGATGAAATATTCGCAGTGCAAACATATAAACATCTCGATAGTTGCGATGAACAAAATGATACGAGTGAACGTAAAAGACGACGGAAAGGGCTGTAAGAACATAGTTGACGGCATGGGACTTTCGGGCATGCGCCAAAGGATAAGGGTCGTCGGAGGCACGATCGATTTTGAGTCTGTACGTGGATTTAACATAAACATGTTGATACCGCTGTAAATAAATCAGGAGTCTAATAAAAAACGTGGAAAAGATCAAAGTGATAATCGCGGACGACAGTGATTTCGTGCGTGACGGAATGAAGATAATACTTGATGTGGACGATGATTTTGAAGTCATCGGATGCGCGGCCAACGGTCGCGATGCGATAGAACTTGCAAGAAAGAACCGCCCGGATGTGTTCCTTATGGACATACAGATGCCCGTTATGGACGGAATAGAGGCCACAAAGCAGATAGTTGACGAGGGGCTTGGGAAGGTCCTTATTCTCACTACCTTTGATGACGACGATCTTGTAAAGCAGGCTCTTAAGAGCGGCGCGAACGGTTATCTTATAAAGAACCATACGCCCGACCACTTAAAGCAGATGATACGCTCGGTATATACCGGAACAGGCGTAATGGAAGAGAGCATACTTAAAAATCTCGCAAACAATGCCGCTTCCGGGACGGGAGCGGGAGCATCGGGCTTCGATCCTTCAGGCTATTCGGAAAGAGAACTTGAGATAATCGAAGCGGTTGCCGAGGGCCTTTCCAACAAGGAGATCGCGCAGAAGCTTTTCATCTCCGAGGGGACAGTTAAAAACTACATCACAAACATCCTTTCAAAAGAGGACCTTTCACACAGGACCGCACTCGCGGTATACTATCTTACCGGTAAGAAATGATCTTTTGTTTGCGGCTTTGTTCGCAACTATTCGGAGGATGTCAGGAAATGTGAGATCAAATAAAGGTTAACCGCCCAACATGCTTACCACAAGGCCTGAGAGCACCACGGCCGCACAGAACAGCTTGTAACCGATGTTCTTTTCCTTGAAAATGAACTTTCCGCAGACGATCGAAATGATGCAGGCGGACTGCTTTAAAAGAGTCATGATGATGACCTTTGAATCGGCGTAGGAGTTCGCGATAAAGAGTGCTTTGTCCGCAATGAAGAAAAGGAAGCTTAGAAGCCATATCCAGCCGTTCTTCCATACGGACGCACTGATCTTTATACGCCTTATCACAAAGTAAAGGCCGTAGAAAGAAACAAGATAGAACATGTACCAGAACTGAAGCTGCGATGAGTTGATCTCTTTCATGTAGATCTTGTCAAGGCAGCCCGATACGGCATTTAAAATACACGAAGCAAGTACCATCCATATATATTTGGATGGTATTTTTTCTGCTTTATACGCTTCGGCGTCTTTGGAACGTTTCTTTATTTCGGGATAAACACGCAGGAAAACAAGTCCGAAAAGGACCAGCACAAGGCCGATGGTCGAATATATCGAGCCTTTTTCGTGAAGCACCAGTAAGCCGAACGCTGTTGAGAAAAGTATTCTTGAAAGATCGAGAACTCCGTAGATGCTTATCGGAATGTTGTCTAAAGCCTTAAAGGAGCATATCCATGCGATGAAGATGACAAAACTCTTGATCGCGATGAGAAAATAATATTTGGGCGGAAGTCCGTTAAATGCCGCGGGTGCTTCCGGGATGCAAAAAAGAAACGCCAATACGGTATAAACAAAAAGTACCTCCATAACGGTGTTTTTCGTAAGTGCCTTCTTTTTTACCACATCACGGAATCCCTTTACTATTCCGTAAAACAATACAAGCCCTGCCCAGAGCATCGTTTTCTTTCTCCTTTTTTAACAAACTCGATTTCTGATTATAACACTTATCTGCCCGCTGTCCACCTTTTTGTGCCTTGCGAACACAGTTCAAAGTGGCGGGAAACACATAAATGTGGTATATTTGCAAGGGGAAAAGCTTGCGACAGGATATTCCCCGATTTTTTCACAATCTTCTGTATAAAACAGAAAGGAAAGACAATGAATAAGAAGACTGTATGTTACGCTGTCGTTGCGATACTTCTTATCGCATTTTGCGTAATACCGTTTCATTCTTCAAACTGCATATTGAGGCTTCATTATTCGGATATTGACGAAACCGAGCCGTTTGTCCTCTTTTACGCAACAAACGAAGACAATGAACTGGGCGGTGACAAGACGATCGAAGCGTTCGTAAATCCCGAACTCCACGTTATAGAATTCGTGATCCCCGATGAGTTGCACAATGATATTACAATGCTCAGACTCGATTTCCCGCCGACCGACCAGACGATCGCTTTTGACAGCGCGTTCGTGATAGCCGCAAGCGTTACGAGAAAGACTTATCTCGCGGAACGTTTCTTTGCACCTGAATGCATTATGGGAACGAACGGTATAGATGCCATTCAAAGCCCGCAAAGCGAGGTTGCCACGTACATCGTAACGAGCGGAGGCGATCCATACATTGTGTTATCCGATGAGATCGTTAAAGTAATAAACAGAAGCTTCAGTTCATATTTTGTTACAAAACTCATATTATCGCTCTTCATCGGCAGCGTTATCTTTTTATATGACAGGGGGAAAAGGTCATGAACGTGAAGAAAAAAGATTATGCGGCCGCCATCATATTTGGGATGATAACGGCATATATCGCCTATGCGATCGACAAGGCCGAACTTTCAAACATCATATCCGATTACACCGGTCACGTTTACGTGTACCTTCCGATGCTTCTTAAAAAAGAAACGTTTTTTCAGGGACTGGGCGCCGCACCGTATTTTTTGTGGCATCTCCTAACGATAATAGGTTACAAGATCTTCGGCATTCCGCTTGAATATGCGGCAGGCTATTCAAACGCGCTGTTTGCGCTGTTTTCTTATCTCACCGTTTATTTCTTTGTATCATCTTTGTATAAGAGAGCGGGAAAAGAAGCACGCTCGTCAGTGATCGCGATCATTTCGTTCGGTATGTGCATACTGCAGCCGATCGCGGCTGACTGGAGCAATGTGTGGATATTAAGTGTCGCTCCGATAACACCTAACCCGGTCACAAACCCCACATACATGGCAACGCGAGGATTTGCTGTGCTTGCGTTCTGTCTTGTCATCGATATTTGGGGCAGGCAGGAAAACGACGATTACAAAGGCATATTCTTCAAGGTCGAGAACGGACTTAAACGTTACTACATAGCGCTCTCGATAATATTGTTATTATCTGTTCTGGCAAAGCCCACGTTCGTCGAGATGTTCATCCCGGCAGTCGGCATCGTGATGCTCGCAAGATGGATAAAGCGGGCCGCAAAAAAGGACGGAAGCGCAAAGAAGTATTTTAAGATACTCGTGACAACGTTTTTGAGCGCTGTTCCCGCGATAGTTGTCGTATTTGCTCAGTTCCTCATGTACTTCATATTCGGAGGAAGCTACGGAGAAGGCGGATCGGTCGTTATCACGCCGTTTTTGCAGGTATGGCGCATGTTCACCGACAATGCGGGTATCTCGATCATACGTGCACTTCTCTTCGTAATGTTCGTGATGCTCATTCGTACCGTACCGTTCATCGATTCAAATGCCGGAAGACTGGCATTGGTCTGCTTCGTTGTGAGCTTCTTACAGGGCGCATTTCTCGGGGAGAGCACAAAGCTCGGTCACGGCGACTTCATGTGGCCGCTCATGTCGGCGATGTTCCTTTTGTTCCTTGCCGCACTTAAGGCGCTCATAATGCACGATGAAAAAGAAGACAGACCGTTCGCCGGGGCACTCACCGTAACGGCATGGACGATATTTGCGCTGCATGTAGCGTGCGGGGTCATGCTGATAGTGAAAGAATTGTTTGTATTGGTATAAAAAGAACAAATGACCACTGTGGTCAACATATATAAAAACGAGGTATTTCCGATGAAAAACATGAAAAAGATCGTGTGCATCTTAAGCACGCTGATGCTTGTTCTTTGTACCGTTGGCTGCTCTGTAAATGAGGAACAGCCGGCCGAACCGCGCCTGCTTTTGGGCTTTTCGCAGGTCGGCTCGGAGAGCGCTTGGCGTATCGGAAACACTAAAGATATCGAGCAGGCCGCCGAAGATTACGGCGTCAGCTTAATGTTTGAGAACGCCAACCAAAAGCAGGAAAATCAGATAGACGCGATCAGACGGTTCATAGCGTACAAGGTCGATGTTATCGCATTTTCGCCGATAGTTGAGGAAGGCTGGGACAATGTTTTAAACGAAGCAAAGGAAGCAGGCATTCCCGTCATTTTAGTTGACAGAGATGTCAGTACCGATGCCGAAGGGCTTACAAGATGCCTTATCGGAGCCGATTTTTACAAGGAAGGTGTCATGGCGGCAGAGTATCTTATACGTAAGGCCGACAGCCTCGGACTTGATAAGGTCAATATAGTCGAGATCACCGGAACCGAGAACTCAACTCCGATGCGTCAAAGACAGGCAGGTTTCTTTGATACGATAAAAGGCGATGACAGGATGGTGCTGCTTGAAAGTATCGACGGAGATTTCTTAAAGAGCCGCGGTGCCGAATGTATGCGGTCTTTACTGGGCAAATACGGTGACGGTATCGATGTCGTGTTCAGTCACAACGATGAGATGACACTGGGTGCGTTGCCCGAGATAGAAAAGGCGGGCTATGTTCCCGGGACCGATATGATAATCATTTCCATCGACGGCGGACAGGAAGCCATCGATGTATTAAAAGAGGGTCGTATCAACTGTGTGGTCGAGTGCACTCCAAAACTTGGCAAAGAGCTCATGGAAACCGCGCTTAAGCTTAAGGCGGGCGAAGAAGTGGAGCCTTTGATCCATCCGGTCGAGGAAGTGTTTTCCGACGAACAGGATACGTCACTTATAGCACCGAGAGGGTATTGATCCCACATGGCAAAGATTAAAAAAGAAAAAAGCATTCTCGGAGTCATTAACGACTTAAGTCACAGGCTGGTTTTGATCATGGTGGCGCCCATCATAATCAGTCTTCTTCTCATGCTTTTTTACGCATACAAATATCACAGCTCGATCGTAAGAATGGAAACGATAGCGGATCTTAAGAACAAAGTATCCGAAGATATCCCGGGAAGCGCTTGGAATATAATAAGCGGGCGTGAGACCTTTGCAACGAGCAGAATATATGTACAGATAAGCGAAGTGAAGGCTACGATAGATTCGATAACGGAAAAGACCGGCGAAGAGAACCGTCTTTCACTTATCGTCGCAAGCCGAACAATGGAAACGCTTGAAAATTACGTTGACCGCATACGAGACAACATTGATAACGAGGTTCCGGTCGTCCAAAATGAGTCGGTATTGAGCGAAGTAAGAGGTGTCGCCGCACTCGTGGACCGGATGTTGAACGAGTATATCGCCAAAGAGATCGAGTCTACCGCAAGGATGAGCTTAAGCTTAAGGATAGTCATCATAGTAACGGCGGCAGTGGAATTGCTGATACTCGTCGCAGCCGTTTTCTTCAGAAACAGAGCCATGAAGAAGACTGCTTTCTTTGTACGTCAGCCCATTGAAAGGCTCGAGGAAGTTACAAAGTCGATCGCGGAAGGAACGCTCGATGCGCGTATCACCGACACGGACGTTACCGAACTTAGAAATCTTACAACGCAGGTAAACACCATGGCTGACCGTCTCGAAGAGATGATGGAACTTAGCGTTCAGGACGCAAGAAAGCTTCGTAAGGCGGAACTCAGGACTCTTCAGGCGCAGATCAATCCGCATTTTTTGTATAATACACTCGATGCGATCGTCTGGAAGGCAGAGGCAGGCGAAAAAGACGAAGTCATACAGCTTACGAGCGCATTAAGCGATTTCTTCAGGATAAGCTTATCCTCGGGTGCCGACTGGATACCGATAAGCCAGGAAAAGAAGCACATCGAAGGATATCTTACGATCCAGCAGACAAGATATCGTGATATACTTCGCTACGAGATAGACATTCCCGATGAGATAGGGGATTATTTCATATTAAAACTTTTGCTGCAGCCGCTTGTCGAAAATGCGATCTATCACGGGATAAAGATAAAGCGTGGCGGCGGCATCATAAAGGTTTCGGGCAGACTTGAGGAGGATCGACTTGTATTTTCGGTCGAAGACACCGGATGCGGTATGACAAAAGAGCAGCTTGCAAACTTAAATGAACGTATGTCAAAAGGCCAGCCTTCGGTAAGCGAAGGATCGGGCGGTTTCGGTCTTGTTAACGTGAACCTGCGAATACGCCTTTACTACAATCAGACCGAAGGATTAAAGATAGAAAGCAACGAAGAAGGGACCAAGGTAAGCTTTAGCGTTCCGATGAGATTAAGAGAGGAGATCGTTGAACATGAAAGTGTTTCTGGCTGATGATGAGATAGTTGTCAGAGAAGGGATAAGAGAATCATTTCCATGGGATGAAACTCCCTATACGCTTGTCGGTGAAGCACCCGACGGAGAGATGGCCCTTCCCATAATACGCGATACGAACCCCGATATCGTGATAACCGATATCAGGATGCCTTTCATGGATGGGCTTGAGCTTTGCAAAGTGTTAAAAGAGCAGATGCCGTGGATAGGGATAATCGTACTGAGCGGTTACGATGAGTTTGAGTATGCACGCCAGTGCATACAACTTGGAGTAAGAGAATACCTTTTAAAACCGATAAACGCATCGGATCTTCGCGAGGTTTTGGATAAGGTCAGCGCGCAGCTTAAAGCCGAGCGAAAGACGCTCGAACATGCCGCCAGTCTAAGGGCCAGAATGGAGAGCGACGGCAGATTTTTAAAGGAAAAACTTATCGCTTCTTTGTTTGCGGATGAAGCGGTGGAAGAAGATGCGCCAAATGTGCTTAAACAGTTGAGCACTATGGGGGCTTCGGTTTTTGCGCCCTTTTATGTGGTGATAGACGCGGCATTTTCACCGACCGCGACAGGTCAGCAGGCTTCAGGTACTTTGGCGGACAGCAGCTCGGGAATAGTTCATGCCACATCAAGCCGTACGGGTTCGCGTCTTTTGGTGCTCGGTAATACCGCAGAGGAGGCCGAAGAAAGAGCATACGCTTTTTCGACTTCTTTGGTGAGAGAACTTGAACGACTTGATTGCAATGCAATACGTGTCGGTATAGGCGATATAGTCGAAGATCCGAAAGATATCATCAAAAGTTTTAAAGCCGCAAGGCATATAAGACATCTGTTGGTAGACAGAAACGATATGTATTCCACCATTCTTGGCGTAAGGGAGATGGGAGATGTAACGGACGACAAAACGCCTTCCGTTATAAGCGATGCAAAGCTTTATATGTCACAGAATTTTACAAACGCAAATCTCATGCTTCAGGATGTCGCAAAAGCCGTCAACATGAGTAACAGCCGATTCTCAACGGTCTTCTCGCAGCAGACGGGACAGACGTTTACGGAATATCTCATATATTTAAGACTCAGTAAAGCAAAAGAACTTTTAAAGACTACAGGCATTAAAAGTTCTCAGATCGCAAGGGACGTCGGATATAACGACGCCCATTATTTCAGTTACATCTTTAAGAAAAACATCGGTCTTACTCCCTCGGATTACAGGTCGCAGTATCAAAATCAACCGGAATAAAATGAAAACGAACCGTTTTCTTTGTGCCGATGAAAATGCGAAATGATTTTTAACCAAGTCAAAATGAGGCTTGATTTATTCTTTCCTCCAAATGGTATATCGTTTTACCAGACCCCCCGAAAGGGACATTTTAAAGGAGGAAAAAAATGAAAAAGTTTAGAGCATTATTACTGGTTGTTGTACTTGTTATCAGTTCCGTTCTTTGCGCTTGCGGCGGTGGCGGCAAGTCGGGCGGAGCCATCAAGGTAGGTGTGGTTAACAATCCCCCTTCAGAGTCAGGTTATCGTGAAGCCAACGTTAAAGACATGGAAAAAGTTTTCTCGGCTGAAAACGGCTACGATCTCAAGACTTCTTACAGCTTAAAGAACGATGAACAGCTTCAGGCAGCACAGGGATTCATCACAGAAGGTGTTGATTATCTTCTTATCTCCGCAGCTGAGACCACAGGCTGGGACGAAGTTCTTAAGAAGGCTAAAGAAGCAGGTATCAAGGTTTATCTCTTTGACCGTATGATCGACGTAGACGAAAGCCTTTACGAAGCGGCAGTTGTTTCCGATATGGCAAAAGAAGGCGAGACCGCAGTTAAGTGGTTACTTGACCAGAACCTTCCGGAGTACAACGTTATCCACATCCAGGGTGCTATGGGTTCCGACGCTCAGATCGGACGTACAGGCGCACTTGACGAGCAGTTTGCTTCAGGCAAGATGAAGAATGTTGTTCAGCAGACAGCTACATGGGATGAAGCTGAAGCTAAGAAGATCGTTGAATCGGTCATCAACTCAGGCGAAGATTTCAACGTAATCTACGCAGAAAACGACGGTATGGCTAAGGGTGCCGTTGCAGCTCTTGACGAAGCAGGTATTACCCACGGTGTAGACGGCAAAGTTGTTGTTATGGGCTTTGACTGCAACAAATGGGCATTAAGAGAATTACTTGCAGGCGCATGGAACTATGACGGACAGTGCTCACCTTTCCAGGCACAGATCATTTCCGATCTCATCAAGGGTGTTAAGACAACTTCCACCAAGAAGATCATCAACGAAGAAAAGGGATTTGATGCAAAGGCTCTTACACAGAGCGATATCGATACCTACGGTTTAGGCGAATAATCATTGATCGATCAAAACGGCGCAGCCTGGCTGTATGCTATATCAGCCCGGGCTGCGCTATTTTTGCAAAAGATCATATAGGAGGATAGATATGGAAAATTGCTTACTTAAGATGCGTCATATCGAAAAGCGATTTCCGGGCGTCCTGGCACTTAATAACGTGGATTTTACTTTAAGAAAGGGTGAGATTCATGCCCTTATGGGAGAGAACGGTGCGGGGAAATCCACTTTGATAAAGATACTTACGGGTGTATATCAAATGGATGCGGGAGAGATAAGCATAGAAGATACCGCTGTTTCGATCCGTTCTCCCGAGGACGCGCAGAACAAAGGTATAAGTACGGTTTATCAGGAGATTACGTTATGCCCCAATCTTACCGTAGCCGAGAACATGTTCATCGGAAGAGGAAACGGCGGTTGGGTACGTCATAAAGAATACGAAAAACGTGCAGACGAAATACTTAAGCAGCTTGGCATACCGGCAAGAAGCTCACAACAGCTCGGAAGCTGTTCTTTGGCTGTTCAGCAGATGGTAGCCATAGCGCGTGCTGTGGATCAGAAATGTAAAGTGCTCATTTTGGATGAGCCTACTTCTTCGCTTGACGACAAAGAAGTAAATATGCTCTTTGATCTTATGAGAGATCTTAAGAGCAAGGGTGTCGGGATCATTTTCGTTACCCACTTCCTCGAGCAGGTTTATGAAGTCAGCGATCGTATAACCGTTCTTCGTAACGGAGAACTCGTTGGAGAATATCTTGTAGAAGAACTTCCTCAGGTCGAACTCGTTTCAAAGATGATAGGTAAAGAACTCGACGAATTAAGCACTCTTAAGGAATGCGATGAAGAAGACCTTTCACAAAGAGAAGTATTCTACGAAGCAAAGTCTTTATCCAGTTCCGATGCGGAGCCTTTTGATTTTTTCATCCATAAGGGCGAAGTCAACGGATTTACGGGACTTCTCGGATCGGGACGAAGCGAAAGTGTCAGGGCAATATTCGGAGCCGACAAAGTTACGGGCGGCGACGTTACAATAAAGGGGAAACATGCAAAGATAACACGTCCTATAGACGCCATGAAGCACGGTATAGGATATCTTGCGGAAGACAGAAAACGTGACGGTATAATAGCAGAGCTTAGCGTACGTGAGAACATTATGCTCGCTTTGCAGGTCATGAACGGTTTCTTTAGACCGATCAGCAGATCCGAATCGGAAGCGTTTGCCGATGAATACATCAAGGTACTTAACATCAAAACGGCGAGCAGAGAGACTCCGGTCGGATCGCTTAGCGGCGGAAACCAGCAGAAGGTCATTCTTGCCAGATGGCTTCTTACGCATCCCGACTATCTCATACTCGACGAACCGACAAGAGGTATCGATGTCGGAACAAAACTTGAGATACAAAAGCTTGTGCTTAAGCTGGCCGAGGAAGGCGTCAGCGTGACCTTCATATCTTCGGAGGTTGAAGAGATGCTTCGTACATGTTCGAGGCTCATCGTTATGCGCGACAGACATATAGTCGGCGAACTTAAGGGAAAAGACCTTAATCAGGCACAGGTAATGAAGACTATTGCGGGAGGTGAGGCTTAAGATGAAGAAAAACAAAAGATCTTTCGGCGGCCTCGGCCAGCTTACGATCCCGGTAATAGCTCTTGCGTTACTGATATTGTTCAATCTCGTAAGAGACCTGATATTTATCTACTATCTCAAAGTTCCAAACTACGTAAGCTTTTTCAGTATTGAACTGACAAAGAACAATATGGAGAATATGGTGCTTGCGGGCAACCTTATAAGCATCATAAACGGTGCGAGCGAACTTGCGATACTCGCGATGGGTATGACGCTCGTTACAGCAGCCTGCGGAGGACAGGATATCAGTGTCGGCGCGGCAGCGGCGATCGCAGGCAGCGTTTTCGTAAAGGTTTTGAAATCCTCATCGTCGATCACCGGCGTTACGGTTGCCATCGCATTTGTGTGCGCATGCATCGTGGCAATGCTGTTCAGCTCGTTTAACGGAACGCTCGTAGCGATCTTTAAGATACAGCCCATGATCGCGACGCTTATCCTCTATACCTGCGGCCGTTCCATCGCATATTGGATAAACGGCGGCGCGACACCTACAGTGGACAGCCCGCTGATCACGGCGATAGGCGGATTTATCCCCGGCATTCCGGTTCCCACACCGGTGCTCATCGTTATCGCGGTAGCCTTACTGTTCAAACTTATCTTTAAGTTCACGTCGCTTGAACTGTTCACTCAGTCGGTCGGCATAAACGGAAGCGCGGCGCGGTTAAACGGTATCAATTCGACGTTCATTAAACTGCTGTCATTTATAATACTCGGCGTTTGCGTAGCGTTCTCGGGAAGCATCGGCGTAAGCCGTCTGGGACTTATCAACCACGAGACACTTCTTATCGATATCGAAATGGATACGATCCTTGCGGTCGCCATCGGCGGAAACTCGCTCGGAGGCGGAAAGTTCAAGATCGGCGGAAGTATCATCGGCGCATATGTTATCCAGATGCTCACGATCACGCTTTACGCGATGAAGGTTTCTTCCACCGACGTTAAAGCTTACAAAGCCATCGTCATAATCTTATTGGTTGTTATCGGTTCGCCCGTAGTTAAGGCAAAATTCGAGAAACTGATGAGTAATATAAGACGCAGCGGACAAAGCATATCGATGAAAGGAGCACAGTAGTATGAAAATGATGAAAAACATGCGAAAAGAGCCCCTTAACGATACACAGCTTTTGATGAGCATCACGATAGGTATATTTATAGTGATGTATCTGGCGGCCATCGTCTTCCTCGGCGGAGGATTTTTGCACGCACAGCAGATCTTTGACATGTTAAACGACAATGCGAGTCTTATCATTGTTTCCTGCGCACTTACGATCGTAATGATCGGAGGCGGTATAGATATAAGCGTCGGCGCGGTGACATCGCTCGTTGTAATGAGCTGTGTACTCTATTTGAATTCCGGCGGCAACATAATCGTTTCGATATTGCTGGCGATCGGCATAGGTCTCGGTTTCGGACTCGTTCACGGATTCCTTATAAGTTATCTTGAGATACAGCCTTTCATAGTCACTCTTGCTGGAATGTTCTTCGCCAGAGGTATGACCACGATACTTTCGGTCAACCCTCAGAAGGTCGATCATGAAGCATTCGCAAAGCTTCGTGACATGAAGATCGAGATACCGTTCCTCGGCTATACCGCAAAGAACGGAAACTTCGTCCCGGCGCGTATGGAACTTGGCGTGGTTGTGGCTCTCGTTTGCCTTATATTTATCTTTGTACTGCTTAAGTACATCCGTCTGGGCCGTAATTTCTACGCTATGGGCGGTAACCAGCAGAGCGCACTCATGCTCGGTATTAATGTCAAAAGAACACGTTTCTTAAGCTATATACTCAGCGGCCTCTTAAGCGGTATTTCCGGATACGTATTCATGATGCACACCGGAGCCGGAAATGCCACAAACGCAGCGGGTATGGAAATGAACGCGATCGCTTCTTCCATCATCGGCGGAACGCTCCTTACGGGCGGTGTGGGTAACGTTATCGGAACTTTCTTCGGAACACTTACGCTTACTACGATCAAGAAGATCGTTGTATCGAGCGGTCTTAACGACCCTTGGTGGCAGAGTATCACCACAGGCGGCATGCTTTGTTTCTTTATAATGTTACAAAGTGTCGTACTGGGAAAAAGAGCAAAAAAGAAGAATTCATAATGCAAAGTTATGTCTTTTCATAATAATCTCCGGAAAGAGCGGTGCCTTCGGGTGCCGTTTTTTCGGTTTCATTACAACAAGCAATAGTATATAATGATAACGATATGCAAACTAAAGAGTGTGGGGACATGGCGGGGTATTTGCATGAAATGAACAACACGGAGTTTGTATGAAGAAAAGTATTAAAGCGGTGATCGTAACGGTCGGCGCACTGGTGATCTTAAGCGGTGCCGCGGGCCTTGTATGTCTGGGAATTTTAAAGGAGCGCGAAAAAGTTGAGCTTGGCGCGGCGCGTTCTTTGTCCCAAACGGTCGTAACGGTTTCAAAGAGCGGCATGGAAGATATGGAAGCCGCCGTAAAGAAGATAGAGGAAATAAGGCTGGCAGAGGCCAAAGCCGAGGAAGAGAGGCGTCTTGCCGAGGAAGCGGCAAGGAAAGCCCTGGAGGAAGCAAAGGCCGAAGAGGAAAGGCGTCTTGCCGAAGAAGCGGCCAAGAAGGCGCTGGAGGAAGAACTGGCAAAAGCGGAGGCCGAGAAGGCCAAAGAAGAAGCAAAAAAAGCCGCATCGGAAGATGTAAAGGCGCCGCAGTTTTTGTATTACAGAGGCACACCGACGATAAAAGTGGGAGATGCGTTTGATGTTCACAAGTATATAGGCTACGGTGACGATTGTGACAGAAACGTCGATCTTACGATACAGGGCTCGGTGGATACTTCTCAGGAAGGAACCTATCCTTTAAAGCTGACGCTGACGGACGATGCGGGAAAAACGACTTCCAAAGATATGGAAGTGCGCGTCGTTACGGAAATCTCGTCGGGCGGAGGCGGAAGCACAACGGAAAAAGAGCAGTTTTCGGATTTCGTTGCCAACTACAAAAACGAAAATACGCTGGTAGGCATAGATGTCTCGAGATACCAGGGTGACATCGATTTTGAGAGCGTAAAGGCCGCAGGATGTGAATTTGTCTATATGAGGATAGGCGGATTTTCGGGCGGAGAGTTCTTTACGGACAAATGCTTTGTACAGAATTTTGCAAGAGCCAAAGCCGCAGGGCTTAAGATCGGTATATATACGTACACCGAAGACAGCAACGCCAAAGAGGTGGCGGCGACGGTCAAGTACATTATGGGTGTACTCGGAAACGAACCGCTCGATTTCCCGATAGCGTACGACTGGGAAGATTACAAGCATTTCGAAGAATACGGCATGAACCTTCACGACCTTAACGATCTTTTGGATTATTTCGGCGAAGAAGTTGCCAAGTACGGTTATTCTTCGTGCCTGTACGGCAGCAAGAACGCGATGCTGAACATCTGGACAAAGCCTCGAAAAGACCCGGTGTGGCTTGCCCAATACTATTCGTCGTGCACCTATGAAGGCGACTATTTTATGTGGCAGCACTCAAGCTCGGGCCGCATAGACGGCATAGGCGGAGACGTCGATCTGGATGTCTATTATATAAGATGATCGAAAGGAAGGATATATGGAACAAAGAAAACGCCCCGAATGGCTGGAAAATGCTATATTCTATGAGATCTATCCGCAGTCGTTCAAAGATACGGACGGTGACGGAACAGGCAATATAAAAGGTATCACAGAGAATCTTTCGTACATAAAAGAATTGGGATGCAGCGCTTTGTGGTTAAATCCCTGCTTTGAATCTCCCTTCGGTGATGCCGGATACGATGTCTCAGATTATTACAAGGTGGCTCCGCGCTACGGTACCAACGACGATCTGAAAGAGTTATTTGACGAAGCCCATAAGCTTGACATGCATGTGCTTCTCGATCTGGTACCCGGACATACTTCATGGGATCATCCGTGGTTTAAGGAAAGCATGAAGGCCGAAAGAAACGAATACACGGACCGTTATATCTGGACCGACAGTATATGGGAATCTCCCGAAGGATACGGGTCTTTAAGAGGAATATCGGACCGCGACGGAAGCTGTCTTGTAAATTTCTTTACGCATCAGCCGGCTCTCAATTACGGTTTCTTCAGGCCTGACCGCCCGTGGCAGCAGCCGATGGACTCGGAGGGTGCGCTTGCTACGCGAAACGAGATAAAGAATATAATGAGATTCTGGCTTTCGATGGGCTGTGACGGTTTCAGAGTGGATATGGCCGGTTCGCTTGTTAAAAACGACGAAGACGGCAAGGGAACGATCGCTTTGTGGCAGGACATCCGAAGCTATCTTGACAAAGACTTCCCCGAAGCCGTGCTCGTTTCGGAATGGGGAGAACCCGATAAGAGTATACTTGCAGGATTTCATATGGACTTTCTGCTTCATTTCGGGCCTTCTCATTACAACGATCTTTTCAGGTGCGACAATCCTTTCTTTGGCGGAAAAGGCGATGCATCCGAGTTTGTGGAAAAGTATCTGGACAGCTGTAAAAAGGCTGACGGAAGAGGGTACATCTGCATACCTTCGGGCAATCATGACATGGACAGACTTGCACGTCGATTAACGGGTAAAAATGCCAAAATGTCGTTTGCATTTCTTTTGTCGATGCCCGGCGCTCCGTATATTTACTACGGAGACGAGATAGGAATGCGTTATGTGGAAGGTCTTACATCGGTCGAAGGCGGATACGGACGCACGGGTTCGAGATCGCCAATGCAATGGAACGACGGAAAGAATGCAGGCTTTTCGGAGGCTTCAAAAGAAGAACTTTATATTCCCATAGATCCCGACACTCAAAGACCGACCGTTCAAGCTCAGAAGGCGGACGGCGATTCTTTGTACTGCGAAGTCAGAAAGCTGATCGGTATCAGAAGATCGCATAAGGCGCTCATGAATTCGGGGGCGATACGGTTTCTTTGTACCGGAGGTAAGAATGAACCGCTCGCATATATCCGTTCACACGAAGGCGAGAGTGTGCTCGTCGTTTTGAACCCTTCCGATTCGCAGTACAGGATCGATGTTACGGGATTGAAAGAAACGATCTACGAGCTGGGTGAGAAACCCGATATTTCTACGGACGGCGCGACCGTTAAACCTGCCTCGGCATTCTTTGCCATACTTGGATAAAAGCGACTTTTATCGGCAGGGAATATTTAGTGGAACAGGTTGACAACTCGTGCTATAATCCTTAATGGAAAAAATTGAGATCAATTAACATACAAAGGAGAAACAAAATGAATCTTTCACCACTTCAGAAGGCAAGATATGAGTACAGCCCCAAGCTTCCCGCAATGCTTCGCGGCGGTATCTCTGAGATCACCGTAAATGTAGGCGCTCCCACACAGAGCGTTGCAGATCAGGACAAGATCAAATCACTCTTCCCCAACACATACGGAAAGAACGAGATCACATTCGTTAAGGGCAGCAACACATCCGCAGCTAAAAAGCAGGTTGTAGGCGTTATCCTTTCGGGTGGACAGGCTCCCGGCGGACACAACGTTATCTGCGGTCTTTACGATGCTATCAAAGCTACAGACAAGAACAACGTATTGCTCGGATTTAAGGGCGGCCCTTCGGGACTTATCGATGACGATTTCATCGAATTTGACGACGCTTATATCGACGCTTACAGAAACACGGGCGGTTTCGACATAATCGGTTCCGGACGTACAAAGCTTGAGACGGAAGAACAGTTCAAGATCGTTACGGAAGTAGCCAAGAAGCACGGACTTACCGCTATCGTTATCATCGGCGGCGACGATTCCAATACAAATGCAGCCGTACTTGCAGAGTATATGGCAGCACACAACACGGGCGTACAGGTTATCGGTTGCCCCAAGACTATCGACGGTGACTTAAAGAACGAAGACATCGAGGCTTCATTCGGATTTGATACCGCTACAAAGACATATTCCGAACTTATCGGTAACATCGAAAGAGATGCAAACTCAGCTAAGAAGTACTGGCACTTCATCAAGGTTATGGGTCGTTCGGCTTCTCACGTTGCACTTGAGTGCGCTCTTGAGACTCAGCCCAACATCTGCCTTATCGGCGAGGAAGTTGCAGCAAAGAAGATGTCACTTGCAGCTATCACAAACTATATTGCCGATTCGGTTGAGAAGAGAGGAAACAACGGAGAGAACTTCGGTGTTGCGATCATTCCCGAAGGTATCGTAGAGTTCGTTCCCGAGTTTTCAAAGCTCATTGCAGAGATCAACGAACTTCTTGCAGGCAGCAAGACAGAAGAATTCAATGCACTTCCCGATTGGGATGCAAAGTATAACTACATCAAGAAGGGTCTTTCCGCAGAATCGTTTGCGGTATTTGATATCCTTCCTCAGTTCGTTCAGCAGCAGCTCTTCCTTGAAAGAGATCCTCACGGAAACGTACAGGTTTCTCTTATTGAGTCCGAGAAGCTCTTCTCCGAAATGGTTAAGAACGAGCTTGCAAAGAGAAAAGCAGCAGGAACTTACAAGGGTAAATTCGGTTCACAGCATCACTTCTTCGGTTACGAAGGAAGATGTGCATTCCCTTCAAACTTCGATGCAGACTACTGCTACTCGCTTGGTTACAACGCATTCATGCTCATCCAGTACGGATACACCGGATATCTTTCAAAGGTTTCCAACATCTCAAAGCCTGCTGATGAGTGGGTTGCAGGCGGTATGCCCATCACCAAGATGATGAACATGGAAAGAAGAAACGGTGAAGACAAGCCCGTTATCAGAAAGGCTCTTGTAGAGCTTGACGGCGCACCTTTCAAATACTTCGAAGCACACAGAGATGAGTGGGCTGTTAAGACATGCTTCATCTATCCCGGTGCCATCCAGTATTTCGGACCCGCTGAAGTTTGTGACCTTACCACAAGAACACTTGCTCTTGAGAAGGGTCAGAACTGATAAATAACAAGGAGGATTCAGAATGAAAAAACTATCCGTTAAAACTATCGTAGCCATTGGTGTAGGCGCTGCTTTGTTCTTTGTACTCGGCAGATTCGTAGCTATTCCCAGCCCCGTACCCAACACCAATATTTGTATCCAGTATGGACTCCTTTCCTTCATTGCAGCCGTATTCGGACCTATAGCAGGTGCGTTGGCAGGATTGATCGGACATTTCTTCATTGACTTCAGTTACGGCTGGGGTGTATGGTGGAGTTGGGTTATCGCATCCGCAGTATTCGGTCTTCTTATGGGTATTTTCTGCAGAAAACTCAAGATCGACGAAGGCGAGTTCGGCAAGAGCGGAATCATCACTTTCAACGTAGGACAGATAATCTCTCACCTGGTTGCATGGGTAGTTGTAGCTCCCGTTCTTGACATCCTTATGTTCCAGGAACCCGTTAACAAGGTATTCCTGCAGGGACTTACGGGCGCAGCTATCAATATCGTTACAACTGCTGTTGTAGGTACGCTTTTATGCATAGCGTATTCCAAGGCAATCCCCAAAAAGGGAAGTTTGAAGGAAGAAGATTGAGCGATTACATTATCGAATTTAAGAACTTTGGATTTAAATATAGAGCGCAGGCTGAGCCTACGCTCTATAATATTGACCTTAAGATCAAAAAGGGAGAAAAAATACTCATAGCGGGTCCGTCCGGCTGCGGCAAATCTACGCTCGCAGGTCTTATGAACGGACTCATTCCTTTTTCTTACAAAGGTGAAATGACGGGTTCTTTGCTGATAAACGGCAAAGAATCTCGTGAGATGTCCATTTTTGATATTTCCCACATCGTAGGAACGGTACTTCAGGACAGTGATGCTCAGTTCGTGGGCATGACCGTGGCTGAGGATCTTGCCTTTGCCCTCGAAAACGACTGTGTCTCTTTGAATGAGATGAAAGAGCGCGTAAAAGAGGTTGCGAACATATTGGATCTGGGCACGCTTAAAAAGCACGCTCCGGGCGAACTTTCCGGCGGACAAAAGCAAAGAGTGTCCGTGGGCGGCGTCATGGTAAGCGATGTGGATCTTTTTCTTTTTGACGAACCGCTTGCAAATCTTGATCCAAAGACGGGCAAGCAGGCGATAGAGCTTATAGACGATCTGCAAAAAAAGACCGGAGCGGCTGTTGTTATAATCGAGCATCGTCTCGAAGATGTTCTTTACCGTCCTGTTGACAGAGTCATTCTTTTAAACGAAGGCAGGATAGTATCCGATACCACACCTGACGAACTGTTGTCTTCGAAAAATCTTGAGATGTGCGGCGTAAGAGAACCGTTGTATCTTTCTGCGCTTAAATACGCAGGGGTAACGATCGATCCTTCAATGCACCCCGCTTCTTTGAGCGACCTTGTGCTTTCCGCACAAGACAAGGATAAGGTCAGGCTGTTTTATTCTCAGGTTCAAAACATTAAGGATCCCTCGGTCAAAGAAGAGATGCTTGAGGTAAAAGATATTTCTTTTACCTACGAAAAAGCGGAAAAAAGAACGCTCAACGATATAAGCGTTCTGGTTAAAAAGGGTGAGATGCTGGCTATTGTAGGCACGAACGGCGCAGGCAAATCCACTTTTTCAAAAGTCATCTGCGGCATGGAAAAAGAAGACGGCGGCGAGATCTTTTTCTTGGGTCAAAACTTTGCGGACCTTTCGATAAAAGAACGCGCCGAACATGTCGGATATGTTATGCAAAATCCAAACCAGATGATCAGCAAGGTCCTCATATTCGATGAAGTGGCCATGGGTTTAAGGCTCAGAGGCGTTCCCGAAGAAGAGATAAAGGAACGGGTTGAAAAAGCGCTTAAGATCTGCGGACTTTATAAGATGCGTAACTGGCCGATATCTGCTTTAAGCTACGGACAGAAAAAGAGGGTAACGATATGCTCCATACTGGTGCTTGAACCGGAGATGATGATTCTCGATGAACCTACCGCGGGGCAGGATTACAGGAACTACACCGCCATCATGGAGTTTTTGAAAGTGCTTAACGAAAGGGGTATCACCATTGTCATGATCACTCATGACATGCATCTGATGCTTGAATATGCTGACCGCAGCATAGTATTCTCAAACGGAGAGATAATAGCCGATAAGAGCTGTGCCGAGGTTTTGACCGACAAAGAAACGGTTGAGAGGGCCAGTCTTAAAGAGACCAGCCTTTATCATCTTGCCCTGAAATGCGGTGTGCAAGACGGGACGGCTTTCGTTCAGAACTTCATAGATTATGAAAGGGGAAACGTGCGCAGAAATGTATAACATATTCAATTATATCGAAAAACGATCCCCCATACATGATCTTACGGGAGCCACTAAGCTGCTTTGCCTTCTGCTTTGGAGTCTTGCGGCGATGACGACTTACGATACAAGACTTTTGGCCGTACTGTCGGTATTTGCGCTCGTGCTTTTCCCAATCGGAAAGATAAAAGCAAAAGATGTGTCGTTCATGATCGGATTCACTGTTGTCTTTCTGGTGTTAAATACCGTACTTGTTTATCTGTTTTCGCCCCATCACGGCACGGAAGTTTACGGTACGTGCACTTATCTTTGGGGGCTTTCGGGGCATTTCGCTCCGACAGCGGAACAGCTGTTTTACCAGCTGAATTACATACTTAAGTATTTTGCAACTATCCCGTTTGTGCTGTTATTTGTATGCACCACCAATCCCAGCGAATTTGCGGCTTCCTTAAACAGGATAGGAGTCAGTTATTCCGTCTCTTATTCGGTGGCATTGGCTTTAAGGTACATACCGGATATTCAAAAGCAGTATCATGAGATCAGTCAGGCTTCGCAGGCCAGAGGTGTCGAACTTAGCAAGAAAGCATCTCTTATCAATCGACTCAGATCCGCTTCGTCTATTCTGATCCCTCTCATTTTAAGCAGTATGGACAGGATAGATGTTATATCAAATGCCATGCAGTTAAGGTGTTTCGGAAAGAACAAAAAGAGAACATGGTACATGGCCAGAGATTTTAAACCGTTGGATTATATAAGCATAATCGTATGCTTATTGCTGTTTGTGACATCACTTGTACTCACGCATTTAAACGGCAGCAGATTTTACAATCCTTTTATCTGAATTGATGTGACTGTTGTTTGTACGCTGACCGCTTCCATAATCGGAAGCGGTTTTTTTTGCGATCCGCAGGCAAATATGCGGGGCAAAAAGAACAATTTATACGTTAAATAGTATTATCCTCCCGGATTAATGATATAATCAATATCGATCCGGGAGTTTTTTTTGCCTACGAAACCAAATTAAGTGCGGAGGATCGTTAGGCTTAATAAATAATTCATGGAGGTTGTATGATCACTGTAAATCTGTACTATAAAGGAACAAACGGAAACGCGCGTGCGTTTGCGGATGAAATGGAATCGTCGGGTATAGCGGATGCTATTCGCGCAGAAAAAGGAAACTTGAGATATGAATACTTTCAACCACTCGACGACCCGGAAACAATATTGCTTATCGATTCATGGTCCGATCAGGCTGCTATAGATGCTCATCATGCATCGCCAATGATGGCACAATTGGCAGAACTTCGTGATAAGTACGACCTCCATATGACCGTGGAACGTTTTGTGAGTGACGAATACAGACCGGACGAGAAGTACATACGGAAATGATCTTATAAATGATTTCAGAAACTGACAGTAACCGAGTTGTAAGGATTCACAGCCTGGGCGCGATTAAGGCGACAGGAGCAATAAACTCATGAGCAAAAAATTAAGAAGGGATTTTTTGACAGGAGGTTTGTAAGGAAATGAGCAAGCAACTGAGTTGTTAGCATTTTTTCCGGAATCTAATAGAAAAAGAGGTTTCGCAATGGGATTGTCAATAGGAGATGTTGAGAAGATAACAGGAATATCCAAAGACCGGCTAAGATACTACGAAGAGAAGAATCTGATCACACCTGTCAGAGATACTGATAACAGTTATCGTGAATATGATAATGAAGAATTACTGAAACTAATGGGTATTCAGATGTACAGATCGATGGATCTTGGAGTCAAGCAGATCCGGCAGATCCAGAATTCGGATACGATAGATCAGATATGCAGTGTATTTAAGAGGCGTCAGAAAGAACTTCAGATTCAGATGTCTGAATTGCAAAAGCAGATCGACAGTGTGGCAAGAGGAATAGAAGACTGCAAAAAAATAACCAAGTATCTCGAGCATTACACCATTAAGAAGGTAAGAGCAATAAAACTTATCGATAAGATAGATAATCTGACCAGTACTGAAGCTGGTGCGAAGTTCGGGATGGAATCTGATGAACAAAAGATCATAATAAGGAGCGTAGTCAGACGTATTGAAATTACTCCTGAAGGCATCGGAGAGAATAACGTTTTTGTGGCACAGGAGACAGAAGATGAGGAAATCGAGTGTGTTTATTCCATTGTAATGGAAAGCTTGGCTCGCGATCCATTGATGGATGAGTATGCTAAGTGTATGCAATGGGTTAATGAGAATAATATCAAACTGGGCAGGTATTGTTATATAAGACCTCTTTTGGTATCTCATCTCGGAAAATGCACCGAGAGCTTCTTGGAAGTTTTTGCGCCTATAATAAAATAGTGCTTGACCTTGGTACGATACCATACTTTATGGTTTATGGCATAAGACTATAAAGAAAGAGGTATTAATCATGGAAACAAGTAAAAAGGATCTGCAGTTTTTTGTTATTCTTACGTATGTGGGATTCTATATCGCATTGGGATTGTGTTTGGTGATCGTAGCTCTGGGCGTGTCTATGGAAAGCATGTCAAAATATGCGCCGCTGATCGTATCGTGGGTATCTTTGGCAGTATTGATGATTTGGGCAAAACGCCTGCTTAAGGGCTCATCAAGAAAAGGATTTTTAAAGGGTTTATTTGCCGAAAAACTGAGTATTAAGTGGATCTTGATCTCGATCATTATCCCTTCAGTCATATTTGCGATCACTGTTTTTGTTCTGAGTCTGGTAGATAAAAAACCGATAGGAGAGCTGATCAATCTAAATTTTGCGTCCTATCCGCTAATGTTTATCACGCATCTGCTTATGGGACCGACAGCCGAAGAACCCGGATGGAGAGGATACTTCTTTACACAAGTATCGGCTAAGAGAGGAATACTTAAAGGCTCTTTCATTACAGGCCTCGTTTGGGGATTATGGCATACACCGCTCTGGTTAATGGAAGGATTATCTTATCTGAACTTGTTAATATATGCGATCTCCTTCATGGGAGCAGTCATAGGTGTTAGCATTGTAATGGGGTACATTTTCGGTAATCACAGGAATCTGATCTATTGCACTATCATCCATTTGCTGTTTAATTTTCTGACCGGGCTCATTATTATTGATCAGCACAGACTGGTTTTTGTCATAGTGATTAATGCAGTGCTTTATCTGCTCGTTGCCGGAATAATGATATTGATCAACAGAACTGATCCGACCGGATGTATATGAAACCGGATATGCTATACTACCGAAATACAAAATACCGAAATACTGAAATACTACGATTCATGGAAGATAAATAAGAAGTGCAATATTTGCACCTCTTATTGACAAAAAGTGCAAATAAGTGTACAAAATTACTTTCTAAGGAGCATTAAGTGAATTATCTAAAAACGTTTAATAATATGCATCCTGGCTTCTTTGATGATCCGGGCATATATGGAATGCCAAAAGATTGGGTATTTTCGGAACTGATAATGGATCTGCGCAATAATTTACCGTGCGAAGTAGTGCCGCATTGTCCTGAAAACATTACTTTTGGTGAATATAAAGGCGATATCAGTAAACTCAAGATGGCAGTAAATGATGTGGATGAGGACTGGGTACAGTATTTTGGAGAATGGAGCAGAGTTTTTTGTGCCTATGATCGAGACGAGGTGGTTGCATTCTGCATATTAAGCGACTTTGGAACGCAGGATAATCTTAAAGTGGGCGGACCGGGCTGTGTCGGGACCATTCCTATGTATCGGGGGAAAGGCATTGGACTAGAACTGGTCAGAAGAGCTACCGATATACTGAAAGAAGAAAAATACGATATTTCGTGGATACATTATACCCATTTCGAAAACCGGTATAGAAAATTAGGATACAAAACGGTCCTGAAATGGAATTCCGGCGGAATTGCAGTTAAAGAATTCCACAAATAAACTTGGATATAGTAACAGG
>JAILEQ010000067.1 GCA_024687305.1 Lachnospiraceae bacterium
CAACCGATGACACCTAACAATTCAGGGAGGATAAACTATGATAGTACAACACAACCTTACAGCAATGAACTCCAACAGAATGCTCGGCATCACCACAGACAGCCAGGCAAAGTCAACCGAGAAGTTATCTTCAGGTTACAAAATCAACCGCGCAGCCGATGATGCAGCAGGACTTGCTATAAGTGAGAAGATGCGTAGACAGATGAGAGGTCTTACTCAGGCTTCAGCAAACGCACAGGACGGTATCTCTTGTGTACAGACAGCTGAAGGTGCACTTGCAGAAGTTCACGATATGCTTCAGAGAATGAACGAACTTGCAATTAAAGCTTCCAACGATACAATGACATCTATTGACCGTGGATATATCGATGCAGAAGTTCAGCAGTTAAAGACTGAGATAAATCGTGTTCGCAGCACTACAACATTCAACGAAATGAACCTTCTTACCGGCGAATTTACCGGAAAGAACCTTCAGGTTGGTGCAGAAGCAGGTCAGTTCATAATGATCTCCATCGGAAACATGGACTGTACGACACTCAAGATCAATGAGACAAGTGTATCGGGAGCTGATAATTCTGAAGCTCAGAAAGCGATCGATGCGATCAAACTTGCATTGAAAGAAGTTTCAACACAGAGATCTGATCTCGGTGCTGTACAGAACAGACTTGAGCACACGATCAAGAACCTTGACAACGTTGTTGAGAACACCACAAGCGCTGAATCGGCTATCCGTGATACCGATATGGCAACCGAGATGGTTAGATACTCCAACAACAATATCCTTGCTCAGGCAGGTACTTCAATGCTGGCTCAGGCTAATCAGGCTAATCAGAACGTATTATCACTCCTCGGCTAATATATATAAAACAATCAGGCGGTCGACCGAAAGGTCGACCGCTTTTTTGATTTATGATAAAATGGATGTATGAATTTTGGCGGCTTAAATATTCTTTATTACGATTCAAAGGAGATAAATCTCGATAATATCATCTGGGGGGTTATTGCAACTCGGCACGGAGGTTGAAAGATCTTCGCTTAGAGTTACGCTCAATCTTCCGGTGGACAGTGAGATTGAATTTATAAAAAATGAAGTTGTTAAGTATAATTGTGTCGTGACACAAAACTTCAGCGTAAATGTTGCCATAGCCTGTTTTGAAAAGTGTGTTCCGTACATTTCCTGGATATATGATTCGCCTCAGGTGTCACTGTATACCGAGCATGCGAAGTATCCCACAAACTTCATTTTTGCTTTTGATAAGGCACAGGTTTCCCGATTAAGAGCCGTTGGAATAAACAATATTTTTTATATGCCATTGGCTGCAAACATGGCATATACATCGCGTATCAATATCAGTAAACAGGACAGGCTTCGTTATGGCGTTGATATCTCGTTTATCGGTCAACTATACCGATTGGACTATTTGAAGACTTATACGGACAATGCTTCAAAAGAAATCGTTGATACTTTGAAGAAAATAGTCGGAGAAAAGGCATTTGATTGGAGAAAAGGGCAAAGTATCTACGATACGATCCCGAATGATATTGTTGATAAGATTTCGATTAATGACAGTGATTTTGAGTATTTTAACCTGATTGGAAACAAATTTATCAAAGAAACGATACTTTTGGGACCGATGATTGCAAACAGAGAACGTGAAGGAATTCTGTCAAGCGCGGGCGAACGGTTTAAGACAGCTTTATATACAAAAGAAAGTGATAAAGAGTATGCGGGGGATGTTCTTGAAATGGTTAAAGTTTTCGGGCCGGTAAGTGGGGAGGAACCATACAAGATTTATGCCTGTTCCAAACTGAATCTTAATCTCACTCTACGTACGATAGAAACAGCCGTTCCGCAGAGAGTGTTCGATATCATGAGCATGGGTGGAACGGTTATCAGTAACTATCAGGAAGAGGCCGAAGAACTGTTTGTTCCCGATAAGGAGATAATACTGTTTGAATCTTTGGAAGAGTTTGTTGAAAAAACGGCCTTTTACCTCGATCATCCAGATATTCGCAAAAAAATCGGAGAGAGAGGATATAGAGCCGTAAAAGAGAAGTATAATTATGTAGTGGCGTTGAATAAAATGTTTGATATTGTGATCAATACGATCGGATAAGGATGAGGCCGAATATGAATTTGTACATTATTGCTCCCGAAAACAGAGTAAGCGGAGGTCCTGAACTTGCTCACCAGCTTTGTAATGCCGTCAATCATCTTTCGGATATAAAGGCTCAGATGTGCTATGTTACGACTGTAAAACCTTACAGACTTGCGGTGGATATTCCGGCACCGGCTCCTTATGAGATCTACAGTACGACTCATGTTACCGACATATCCATGGTGAATAATGAAGAGAGTATCGTAGTGGTTCCCGAGGGACTAACGCCCAGTATGCAGATGATTCCGAGGGCCAAGAAGATTCTCTGGTGGATGAGTGTAGATAATTACATTAAATCCACATATGAAGGAAATTTGCAGTATATTAAGGAAAATACATATCTTCATCTGTTTCAGTCATATTATTCGATCGACTATGTAAACAAAAAAATGCCGGGAGTTGACGGATTGTTCCTCTCGGACTATATTAACGAAGCTCACGGGAAATTTATATATCCGGCAGAATTTCGTCATAACATTGCCTTATACAATCCGGCGAAGGGGTACGATGATCTAAAACCGCTTATTGAAAAGGCAGATTGGCTTGACTGGGTTCCGCTTGCAAATATGGAAGTTGAAAGAGTGGTTCTCATGATGCAGGCTGGAAAGATATATGTCGATTTCGGAGAGCATCCTGGAAAAGACCGGATTCCGAGGGAGGCTGCTTCAAACGGCTGTGTCGTGATCACAAACAGGAAAGGATCCGCCGCTTTTGAGAAGGATGTTCCCATACCCGAACAATTCAAATTTGAAGATCCGGCAAGCAGTCTTGATGAGATCGATAAGCTTATGCATAAGATATGTGATAATTTTAAAGATTATCAGGATATGTTCGCCGGTTACCGTGATTTTATCAAAAAGGAAAAAGAAGAATTTGACAAAGACGTTATAAAGCTGGTTGAATACTTGAAAAAGCAGTAAAAAATGAACCGTCCCTTCGGACGGATCATTTTTTAAGACAGTTCTTTAAGTTTGCTCAAAGCCGGTTTATAATCGCCGCATTGTTTGTATAATGAGATCGCCCCTTCTTTATTACCGAGCATTTCATTAATGAGTCCCATATTGTAGAGCGGAATATATGTTGTAACACCGTCACTTTTGGAATTGCCGACGGATATTGCCGATAAGAAAGTCTGCATCGCCTGCATTAACATGCCTGTTCGCAAATAAGCCAAGCCTATCATGCAAAGATAGTCGGAATCATCTTTTAGTGATTCGTACCAGGAAGTAAGCGTCAGAGCTTCTTCCGGTTTTTGAATCCGCATCAGGTTATAACCTAAAGAAGTTATCATCATTCGGACATACTCCAACGATGTGTCATGATTCAGATCCAGCCCCTTTTTGTAGTATTTTATCGCATTCTTCGGATCACGTTTCATATTGTAATTTTGTCCGAGCTGGAAATTAATATACGGATCATCGGGGTTAGCGCTCAGGGATCTGAGCAAAAGACGTTCGTATTTTTCTGTTTTGGCGGACAGTTCTTCCGGAGTGCCAAAGTAACCGAAATGATCAACTGACAAAGCGGCATCGTAGTAAACAGGCTTTTGGCCTGTGAGCGGAACTATCTGTTCATGAACGGCGCCTTCAAAATGAGAATGTTTCCGGTTGTATATCCTGGGAAGAAAAGTGGAATAAAGACAGTCGTCGTCCGAATCAATATAGTGATTGGAAATAAAGAGCCTGCCGATGGTATCGGGATCTTTCGGCAAAGAATTATCTGCGTTAAAAGAAGTAACATATTCATCGCAGTCAAGTACGATCACAGTGTCGTAAGAAGCGTTATCGGCAGCAAGGTTTCTTGAATATGAAAAATCATCACACCATTTGGATGTGACTACTTTGGCTCCGTGAGAGAGCGCTATCTTAACGCTGTCATCGGTCGAACCGGTATCATTTATTACGATCTCATACGTGCAGTTTGAAAAGTGTTTTTCTATTGCATTTAGAAAATTATCTATGTGTTTTTTTTCATCCTTCATTATCACTGCAATAGTGAAAGGCTGCATTTATTTATCCTCACTTTTTTGATATACTGATTGTATCATTATTGGTGATAAAAGGGAATGTTAATGAATATAAGCGTGATCATACCGACATATAACAGGGCACCTCTTATCGAACGAGCGATAAGAAGTATTTTGGAACAAACATATAAGCCTTTGGAGATAATAGTGGTAGATGACGGTTCGACTGACAATACAAGGGAAGTGGTCGAATCGATCGGCGATCCGGCAGTAAAGTACTGTTATAAAGAAAACGGTGGAGCCGGTTCCGCCCGAAATTATGGAGTGGAGCGTGCGCAGGGCGACTGGATAGCTTTCCATGACAGCGATGATGTCTGGAGACCGGATAAACTTAAGATACAAACCGAATATGCTAAAAAACATCCGGAATATAACCTGATCTATTCAAAGTATGAGATGCATTTTCGTGACGGGTCGACTACGACGGTTCCATATGAGGATGACATAGAATTACTCGAAGGAAACATCCTGCATGCTCTTCTTGTCAGAAACTCGATCGGAACACCGACAGTGCTGGTAAAGAAGCAGGCTTTCTTCGAGATCGGAGGATTTGAAGCCGATCTTCGATGTATAGAAGATTGGAATTTTGTCATCAGATTTTCGGAACGTAATCTTATCGGTTTTGTGAACAAAACAACTGTTGATGCGTATAGGCTGGACGCAGGCGTTTCGGCCAATATGGCGGATATGTACGAAGAACGATGCCGTACAATAGTTAATTATCGGGCGACATTGGAGAATTATAATCTATTTGATGTAGCTGTTAAATTTTTGTTTGAAACAGCTGAGTCGCATGGAGATTTGGATGCGGTGAAAAGATTGTTTATGGCCTATATTTCACTGGGATAGGGAGTAAAAATGCACGATGTTCTGTTGTTTCAAAGGTCTAAGATCAACCACAATTCACTGAACCAATGGGTGGAGAAAATAGACGAACAATTGCATAGATTCGGTTTGAGAACACATTTTATCAATCTTGTGGCCGATCAGGAAGAAATAGCCGCCAGCCTGGGGAAGATTTTACAAAACAACAAGATTGACGCGGCCATAGCGGTAAATTCTATCGGACAGCATAACTGGGTTAACTCCGGGACCGGCACCAATTTATGGGACAGTCTGGATATTCCGTTCATTAATTGGATCGTTGATCATCCGCTGGAACATTATTCCGATCTGTCCTGCACATCAAAAAACTATAATGTTATCTGTGTAGATCAAAATCACAGAGAATTTGTGAATCAGTATTTCCCTGATGTTAAAAGAGCGTTCTTTTTGCCACTCGGAGGATTGGGGGATGTCAGTGTCGAAGCGGAAGTGTACGATCCTTTTTCGGAAAGGGAGTTCGATGTTGTTATTACGGCAGGCCTTATGGAACCGACCGAAATAAAAAGAAGCTTCCTTAGTATGCCGCAGGATTTTAGAGAGATAGTATTGGGATGGACAGATTATATGGAACATAACATTAATCTAGCCCCGGAGGAAGCTCTAAAGAGAGTATTAAAAGATAAGTACGGGGATATTGAAGTACCCGATGAATTATATTTCAATCTGGCAAAGATAGGAAATCAGGCAGTTTTCTATATAAGAACATGGATCAGGAAGAAAATTGTG
>JAILEQ010000116.1 GCA_024687305.1 Lachnospiraceae bacterium
GCAAACTGAAGGATCCTTGAATTATCGGGCATATATTTTAAAGCAATACCCGTAACTGCGGTAAGAGCAACACAGTTTACATTTATCATCTCAAGCTGACGGGACAGATCGTTCTCCGTAAATTTTCCCGCAACTCCGAAACCCGCAGCATTTACAAGGAACTTTATCTTGCAGTCAAGAAGTTTAAGTTCGGCATCAAGCTTATCGAAACTATCTTTATTTGCAAGATCCATCTCAAGTATATGGCAGGGATGGGTCAACTCTGCGGCAAGCTCTTCGAGTCTGTTTCTTCTGCGGGCTATAAGCCATATTTCATCAATCTTATCTGTGTATATCTTATCAAGCTGTCTGGCGGATTCTCTGCCCATTCCCGACGATGCTCCGGTTATCAAAATTATATTTAAACTCATATGGGACTCCTTTCTTTTTACACTATAATGCTTTTAACATATCGATCTCATCAGGTGTAAGCTTTCTGTACTGTCCTTCCGATAACGAATCGTCAAGTTTAAGGGAGCCTTCGGAAATCCTTTTAAGCTTTACTACGGCATTTCCTACGGCTATAAGCATTCTTTTAACCTGATGAAATCTGCCCTCTGTGATCGATAGGATTATGTTATTATCATCTATAACCCTGACTTTTGCAGGCCTTGTCAAAGCGGGGTCGTTTATATCGACACCTTCTTCAAGCGCCTTAATATCTTCAACTGTCAACGCTTTTACAATCGTAACGAGATAATCTTTAAATACATTTTTCCTGGGACTTATAAGCTTATGAATGAGTTCGCCGTCATTCGTTACCAGCAATAAACCGGTAGTATCTTTATCAAGTCTTCCGACACAAGCGAGATTTTTCTTTTTCTCCGAAGAAAAAAGCTCGATCACGGTTTTTTCCCTGGAATCAGAGTTTGCGCTTACATACCCCGATGGTTTATTTAACATATAATAACTGTATTTTTCATAAATGATCGGGTCGCCGTTCAATGTTACGGTATCGGTTCCTTCAAGCAGTTTTGCTTCGCATCGCTTGACCGGAATATTGTTAATGGTGACTTTTGATGACAAAACAGCTTTCTTGGCTTCACTTCTTGAAAGCCCGGCATTGTCGCAAAGATATTTGTCTATCCTTATCAAACGTATTCCCCCTGTATAAATGTCTTTAAACAAAAATCGGCTGCAAAATAACAATTGCAGCCGATTATTCACATAAAAGATTAACTATATAAGATCCGGACCGTCTGTCTCTTCACTTTCACCGGTCTCGATCTCCAGACTTTCAAGTCCGTCATCCTCAGCGGGATGAAGCTCGGCACGATTGGCTTTAACGATACCGTTGCAACTGTTAAGATTTGCTATGAGTTCCTGGTAGTTACCGCCGGCAAGCTGAGTTGCGTGTGTAATGATATTTTCAAGATTTGCCAGAAGATCGTCGGTATATTGAATGGCAGCGGCCTTAACATTGTTGGCTTCGATCGTGGCGCTGTCAAGTATATCCTGAGCCTGTCTCGTGGCTATCGAAACAACTTCATTGGCTTTTGCGTAAGCCTGTGTCATGATCTCATGCTCATTTACAAGCTGATTGGTCTGAACGGTTGCTTCATTAATAAGAGCTTCTGCTTTTTCACGAGCATTGTTTAGGATCTTATCACGATTTGAAATGATCTTCTGATATCTTTTGATCTCATCGGGAGTTGCCTGTCTTAACTCTCTTATAAGCTCATCTATCTCTTCTTTATTAACTATGATCTTTGAAGAAGAAAGTGTTACGAATTTACAATTCGCGATATATTCGTCAATCTTGTCTATAGACTGTTCGATCTTGCTTTCCATAAGTAACCTGCATCCCTCAAATATTATTTTTGATCAAACTTATCCAAAAGCATCTGTGCCACAAAATCAGGCACAAAATCCGTCAGATCCCCACCAAACTGAGCGATCTGCTTAACTGAAGATGAACTTAAATAAGAATACTTTAAACTTGTGTTGAAATATACGGTATCAAGCTTGTTGTCCGAGAGTTTTCGGTTTATCTGGGACATCTGAAGTTCATACTCAAAGTCGGTTACGGCACGTAACCCTCTAACTACTACATATATGCCTTTGCTCTTGCAATAGTCTGATAAAAGACCCCCAAAACTCTCAACTTTTACATTGGGAAGATCTTTGGTAGCCTCTTTAAGTATATTAACACGAACATCAACAGAAAACAACGGAGTTTTTTCCTTATTGTCGAGAACGCCGACGATAAGATCATCGAAAATATTTGCCGCTCTTTTGATGATATCAAGGTGTCCGTAAGTCATCGGATCGAATGTTCCGGGATAGATCGCAGATTTCATGATAATCCTCCGCCTTTACTTTTCAAGACGCAAAAAAACATGCTTGTTCGTCTTGTATTTTTTCTCTCTGTATATGGTATACCCGAATTCGCTCACATAGTCAAACGATGTATTGAGAGAAGCCTCAACAACAAAGATCGTTTCTTCATCGGTAAAAGAAGCTGTCGAAAGCTGCTTTAGCAGCGGTTTTTCAAGATCGTTGTCATAAGGAGGATCGATGAAGATCATATCAACATGCTTTTCAAATATACGAAAAACGGAACTTGTTGCATCCTCTTTTAGTATCACAGCCTTGTCTTCAAAGCCTGTATGTTTGACATTTTCGGTGATGATCTTGATGGCCGCCTGAGAATTGTCAACAAAATAAGCTTTTTTGGCTCCACGACTCAATGCCTCAATCCCCAGACTTCCGGTACCGGCAAAGAAATCAACGACAACGGACCCGTATGTTTCGGTCTGCAATATATTGAACAGTGTTTCCTTTATACGATCGAGAGTCGGCCTCGTATCGAGTCCCTCAAGTGATTTAAGTTTAAGGTTTCTGGCGCTTCCGGCAATAACTCTTAACATGATCTTTCCTTTACAATCTAAGTTTTATACCCTTTGAATCTCTGTGACCGGGTTTGATCTTTGCATGAAGATCGATCATCTTTCCGTTCACTTCAACAATATTGTCTCCGGCATTCTTTGTATAATATACTTCTTCGACCTCGTCACCCTTGGAAAGCTTCATACCTCTTACACCGACAGCGTTCTTTTTCTTTTCGGGTATCTCTTCGAGTCCGAATCTAAGGAACACTCCGTCCTTTGTGCGAAGAACGATATTCTTTTCCTCGTCGGGAGAGAATACGCTCACAACCTTGTCGCCGTCATTAAGCTTGGTAGCGGCAACAAGGCGCTTTGAAACATCAAATTCGCTTGCATCGACATATTTAAGCATGGAACCGGCTGTTGCGAAAATTAGTCTCTTAAATTTCAGTTCATCCTGATTTGCCGCAAAAAGAACGCGTTCCGTCTCAGAACTGTAATTTGATACGTTATCGATAGGCTGACCTTTATCCCTTAATTTGCAATAAGGAAGATCTTTTACCTTTATCGAGTGCATAAGTCCCAGATCCGTAAATACGGCAACTCTGCCGTCGGACTTTATCTTAAACACATATTTATTCTCGCTGTCGCAGGCTTCCTTGTTTCTTTCATATGTTGAAACATCGACTGTTTTTGCATAACCGAACCTGTCCATAAGAAAATATACATCGATGACTTCCTGAGCTTTTTCTTCGAACACGGCTTCTTCAACATCTTCGATCAGCGTTTTGCGTGGAGAGTTGAATTCGGCTTTTAACTCTTCAAGATTTGAAACGATGACATCGATCATCGAATCTTTGTTGGAGAGAATATCATCATAACGGGCAATATTGGCAAGCGTTTCCTCGTTTTCGTTAAGAAGCGCTTCGATCTCAAGGCCGATCAACTTATACAGTCTCATATCAAGGATGGCGTTAGCCTGCTTTTCGGTAAAATTTAACTGCGAAGCCATCATCTTTGACTCTTTTGACTTGAAATTGATACCAGTCGTTTTGCCTTCGGTCATACATAGACGAGCCATGTTACGGTCCTTTGATCCTCTCAATATCTCAATGATAAGATCAATGACATTTACGGCTCTTATAAGGCCTTCCTGAATCTCCTTCTTGTCGAGTTCTTTCTCCAAAAGTTTCTGATATTTTCTTGTATTTACTTCAATCTGAAACTCTGCGTTTTCTTCGATAACTCTCTTAAGACTGAGCGTCTCCGGACGACCTTTGCATATGGCGAGCATATTAAAGCCGAACGTATCTTCAAGCCTGGTCTTTTTGTAGAGCATATTAATGAAGTTATCGGGATCAGCATCCTTTTTAAGTTCAAATACGATCCTGATACCTTCTTTGGAAGACTGATTTGATATATCCACAAGATCGGTAGTCTTTTTGGCTTCAGACAATGCGGCAACATCAGAAAGGAATTTACGTATATTGTCACCGATCATCGTATAAGGTATCTCGGTGACGATAACATTGATCTTGCCGCCCTTAGCCTTTTCTACTTCAACTTTGCCTCTTACTTTGATCTTACCGGAACCCGATTCGTAAATATCAAGAAGCTCAGACTTATTTACAACAATACCTCCTGTAGGGAAATCGGGCCCTTTGATATAGTGCATAAGTTCTTCGGTCGTAATATCATTGTTTCTAAGATATGCTTTTGTAGCCTCAACGACTTCGCCAAAATTGTGAGGAGGTATGTTTGTTGCCATACCTACGGCAATACCTTCCGATCCGTTTACCAGGAGATTGGAAAATTTGGCCGGAAGAACAAGTGGCTCTTTTAGTGTTTCGTCAAAATTCGGTCCAAAATCGACAACGTCTTTATCAAGATCGGCCAACAGTCCGATCTGAGAAAGCTTATCGAGTCTGGCCTCGGTATAACGCATGGCAGCGGCCCCGTCACCTTCAATGTTTCCGAAGTTACCGTGGCCGTCTACGAGCACTTTTCCCTTTTTAAAATCCTGCGTCATGACAACAAGTGCATCGTATATCGAAGAATCACCGTGAGGGTGATACTTACCCATTGTATCTCCGACTATTCTCGCACTTTTCTTGTACTCTCTGTCATAATACATTCCAAGCTCGTGCATATCGTAAAGAACACGTCTTTGAACGGGCTTCAGACCGTCTCTGACATCGGGAAGCGCACGTGCTATGATAACGCTCATCGCATAATCGATGAACGATTTTTTCATTATGTCCGAGTACTCGGTCTGTAATATTCTGTCTTCACTTGTTTCGACAAACTGTTGTTGTTTTTTCATCTGAATGATTCTTTCGATAGATTTTTATACATCAAGTTCCGCATATGTTGCGTTATCATAAATGAACGTTCTTCTCGGAGGAACTTCAAGTCCCATAAGAAGCTCCGTAACTTCCGAAGCGCGTTTCGCATCATCTATTTCAACACGTTTCATAAGTCTCGTCGCCGGGTTCATGGTAGTCTCCCACAGCTGAGAAGCATCCATCTCACCGAGACCTTTGTATCTTTGAAGCTTAAAGTTACCGGTATGCTCTTTTCTGTATTTTTCCAAAGCTTTATCGTCGTAGAGATACTCTTCTTCTCCCTTTGAAGGCATCGCCTTGTAAAGAGGCGGCATTGCGATATAAACATGACCTTCATATATAAGTTCGGGCATAAATCTGAAGAAAAGTGTCAATAACAGATTCGATATATGAGCACCGTCAACATCGGCATCGGCCATGATGATGATCTTATCGTATCTGAGTTTTGCTATGTCGAAGTCATTGCCGTAACCTTCCGAAAAACCGCAGTTAAAAGCATTGATCATGGTCTTTATCTCGGCATTGGCAAGCACCTTGTCTATCGAAGCTTTCTCAACGTTAAGAATCTTACCTCTGATCGGAAGTATGGCCTGATACATTCTGTCACGGGCCATCTTAGCGGAACCGCCTGCGGAATCACCTTCGACGATAAATATCTCGCATTGCGAAGCATCTTTTGATTCACAGTTTGCAAGTTTGCCGTTGGAGTCAAAAGAAAACTTCTGCTTGGTAAGCATGTTTGTCTTGGCTTTTTCTTCACTCTTACGAAGTTTGGCTGCCTTTTCGGCCGAGCCGATGATAGTTTTTAACGTTTCAAGATTACGATCAAAATATCTTACAAGCTCATCCTGTGTGATCTTTGCAACTGCCTTGGAGGCATCCTGATTGTCAAGTTTTGTCTTTGTCTGACCTTCAAATCTGGGATCGGTATGCTTAATGCTGACTACAGCCGTCATACCGTTACGTACATCGGTACCGGTAAAATTGACGTCTTTATCTTTTAAAATGCCGAGCTCTCTGGCGTAGTTGTTTATTATCGTAGTAAACGCAGTCTTAAAACCGGTAATATGTGTACCGCCTTCAAGAGTATAAATGTTATTACAAAATCCCATAACATTTTCATGGAATTCGTTAACAAACTGAAGAGCCACTTCGACTTCGATATTTTCACTGTTTCCTTTAAAGAAAATAACATCATGAAGAGTTTCCGTCGATTTGTTCATGTCTTTAATGTAACCCACTATTCCATCGGGCTCATTAAAGGTCTCATTATCGGGTTCTTCACCTCGAAGATCGCTGTAAAAGATCGTAAGACCGGGATTAAGATAAGCGGTCTCATGAAGACGGTTCTTAATATCGTCTTCTTTAAATCTTATTCGGTCAAATATCTCGGAATCGGGTAAAAACGTAACCGTAGTACCGCTCTTTGTAGTCTTTCCTTCAGGTTCAAGCAAGCCGCCCACAAGCTTCTTTGTGGGATTGCCTCTTGAATAAGAATCTCTGTAAATAAACCCGCCTGTCTTTATCTCAACGTTCATCCATTCGGAAAGTGCGTTAACAACCGATGAACCCACGCCGTGCAGACCACCGCTTGTTTTATAAGCGTTATTGTCAAATTTACCGCCTGCATGAAGCGTGGTAAATACGAGTCTTTCAGCAGAAACACCTTTTTTATGCATGCCTACGGGTATACCTCGTCCGTTATCCGATACGCATGCGGAGCCGTCTTTATTTAATGTTACATGAATTTCGCTACAGAACCCTGCCAGATGCTCATCGACCGAGTTATCAAGAATCTCGTAAATAAGATGATTCAGACCTCTTGTAGAAACCGAACCTATATACATTCCCGGACGCTTTCTTACAGCCTCCAGGCCCTCGAGCACGGTTATGCTCTCGGCATCATAAGTATTCTTTGCCATATATTCCTCTCAAACCTATGATATTACACCATTAACCTACAATATATTATCACGAAACGGCCGATTTGGGAAGTCAAAATACAATATATTGTGGCAAACAAAAAGATGGCCAAAGCCATCTTTTAATCAATCTTTTTTTCTTTAATAACCTATAAGAGTTTTATCTGCTCTGTCATAATCCTCGAGAATTCTACCTACAGATTCTTTATACATCTTATCTTTTGGGCGTAGCAGATGACAAAGCGGAAGTTTCTCCGCTTTGCATATAGTGGTCCTTAAAAGAATCTTCCTGTTCGAAAGATTGAGATATGTTTGTCTTATCTCCCATTTTGAATCCCCCTTTTAAAATTCAAAAAAAGAAAATATTTTAATACTTTTCTACTTTGGAGCAGGCTATGGCAATTGCTCCCGGGCCGATGTGACACGAAACGCTTAAAGAAAGTGCATTGGCAAGCGGATCCGATTTCGGAAAACGCTCTTTGATCTCCTTCACGAATTCTTTTGCAACGTCTTCATTGTGTGAGAAAGCCACATAGATATTTACGTCTTCTCCGTCGGCTTTTCCACCGAATCGTTCAACGATATCCTTCTCTACCTGATTCATCATCATACTCTTTGCCTGAGACTGAGTACGTGCCATTCCAAACTTATCAAGTTTTTCACCCTGGATCTGAAGAACCGGCTTGATCTTCAAAAGTGAACCGATCGCAGCAACAGCAGGTGTAAGTCTTCCGCCGTTCTTTAAATACTTTAAAGTGTCCACCATAATATAGATAGACGAATCAAATCTGTCTTTTTCGAGTCTTTCTTTGATCAACGATCCACTGTAACCAAGATTTGCCATTTCTTTAGCCTGAAGAACCGATTCAAGCTGAGTTACGGAAATGCGCTGATTATTAACCACATGAACTTTTCCGTCATAATCTTCGCTTAATACCAATGCCGTCTGACACGATCCGGAAAGTCCGCTGGACATGGGAATATGAACAACTTCATCATGATCTTTAAGTAGCTTATCCCAAAGATCCGTTACCGTCTCGGGACTGGGCTGAGAAGTCATTATGGAACAGTCGGAAAGAAGTTTTTCATAAAACTGATCCTGTGACAAATTGATATCTTCATAATAATCGGCACCGTCTATGGTAAAAGGCATCGGAATAACAGATACTCCGAGTTCTTTTGCATAATCCTGTGTTATACCGCTGTTACTGTCTGTTACTATAGCAATTCTGCCCATAACTCACACCAAAAAAGCGCATTTTTTCAGATTAGTACCCACAAAATCGCGAAATACTTAAAATGCGTTGAATTTTCAAATTTTCGGAAACCAAATACTCAATCGATATTTTACTTTTATATGCTCCTAAAGTCAATAAGACAAGGTGTTCTATTTGTAATTCGATCTTTGATATGATCGTACATTTCTATTACAAGCATGAATATATCTGAATCTTCCATTATATCACCAAGGCCGAAAGAAAGTGCTCCGCTCTGCCTTACACCCGTCAATTCACCGGGGCCTCTTAACTTTATGTCCTGTCTTGCGATTTCAAAACCGTCATTGGTTTCATTCAAAACTTTAAGTCTCTTAAGTGACTGTTCGTTTTTTGTATCACTGACAAGAATACAATATGACTGAGCATCGCCTCTTCCGACACGGCCTCTTAGCTGATGTAACTGTGACAAGCCAAATCGTTCGGCGTTTACTATCATCATTACTGTCGCGTTGGGGACATCTACTCCGACTTCAATAACGGTTGTAGAAACCAATATGTCATACTTTCTGTCTTTAAAGTCTTCCATAATACGCTCCTTTTCGGCGCTTTTTAGTTTGCCGTGAAGCGTAGCGACCCTAATCGAATCACCGTAGTAGGCCTTCAATTCTTCGGTCATCGTCCCGACATCTTTCAGATTAAGATCGTCCTCTTCGGATTCGTCTATCATCGGACAAATGACATAAGCCTGGTGTCCGGCGTCTATTTCCTTTTTGATAAAATCAAAACTCTTTTTATTATAACCCGAATTGACAACACAATTTTGGATCGGAATGCGGTTTTTAGGAAGTTCGTCCATAATGCTTATATCTACATTTCCGTACATTACCATTGCAAGTGTTCTGGGAATGGGGGTTGCACTCATAACGAGTATATGAGGTGACATGCCTTTATCCCTTAAGCTTTCTCGCTGGTTAACGCCGAATCTGTGCTGCTCATCCGTTATAACAAGCTTTAGGTCCTTAAATTCAACGTTTTCCTGAAACAGCGCATGCGTGCCTATAACTACGTTGTATTCTCCGCTTTGTATTCCTGCGTAAGCTTCTCGTTTCGATTTTGCGGAAAGTTTTCCGTAAAGCAATACAGGTTTTATACAAAGTCCGTATTTATCACACATTGCTTTTATATTATTGAAATGCTGAACTGCCAGCACTTCGGTCGGCGCCATCAAAGCTCCCTGAGAATTGTTTGCGGCGCACAACAAAAGAGCTTCAACGGCCACTAACGTTTTTCCGCTTCCGACATCTCCCTGAACAAGACGGTTCATGAGATATTTTCCGGTCATATCCTCAAATATATCTTTTATGGCATTTTTCTGCGCATTGGTAAGTTCAAAAGGAAGCGATTCTTTGAATCTTTCACATTCGGCCACTTCCATGAAAGGTTTTTCATTTAACGGTTTCACATTATTTACATCCGAACTTTTGAATCCGTGATAAAAATCAAGAAATTCTTCAAAGATAAGTCTTCTTCTTGCTTTATATAGATCATTTTCGCTTTTGGGAAAATGTATTGAAAAAAAAGAATCGGAAATATTCAAAAATGAATTGACATCCATTTCTTTTGCGGACAGATATTCTTCATAATATTTTGAAAGACCGATAACTTCTTTAACGGATTTGGCTATCTTAGAACTTGTTATGTCCTTTGTGACGGAATAGACGGGCCCAATCGTCCCTTCGATCTTTTCATAATCTTTAAGATCATAGATCTGAGGCTGCGACATTTGATAAACGGCTTTATTTGTGCTCACAAAACCTCTGAACACTTTAAAAGTATCCTTTTTTAAAGCTTTTGCAATATAGGGAGCATTAAAGAAACGTATTTCGAAAGCATCCCCGTTTTTATCTTTGACATAGGCAGTCACGATCGATCTTCCCGAAAAACGAATGATCCTGGCATTTGATGCTATGACACCGTAAACTGCGTTGCGCTCCATTGGAATAAAATGTTTAACATCGGTCAAAGTCTCGAATTTTTCGTATGTTCTCGGATAATAATGGATAAGATCGTTTACCGTATGCAAATTAAGCCTTTCATATGCCAAAAGACTTTTCTCACCCACACCTTTAACATTTATTATCGAGGAATCCAAATTCATGTTTTAATTATATCAAAAAAATCCGACACAGTCGTGTCGGATTTTGATGTCTGAATATGATTATTCTGCTGAAATGATGTAATAATATATAGGCTGTCCGCCGTATTGGAGTTCTGCGTCAACCGAAGGAAATTTCTCACCGATATAATCAATGAGTTTGGATGCTTCTTCTTCATTTACGTCAGCTCCGTAATAAACGGTAACAAGTTCCGAAGGTTCATCTGCCAAAATGAGTTCCGTTATCATTTCACATGCGGCATCGTTCATCTTGGGATTAACGGAAATAAGTCCTCTGTCTCCGATACCCATGAAATCGCCTTCCTTAATGTCCTTATCGTCTATCCTGGTATCTCTTACCGCATAGGTCACCTGACCTGTCTTAACGGTCGAAAGAGCATCCTTCATAGCCTCGGTATTGGACTCAACATCGGCATCGGGAATGAAATTGATCATAGCCGATATTCCCTGAGGAATAGTTTTGGAAGGAATAACGATAACGTTCTTTCCTTCAACAAGATATTTAACCTGATCGGCAGCCATGATTATATTTTTGTTGTTGGGAAGAATGAAAATATTGTCCGCATTAATCTTCTCACATGCCAAAACCATATCTTCGGTCGAAGGGTTCATTGTCTGACCGCCTTCAATGATCACGTCAACACCAAGGTCGGTAAATATTCCTCCCAGTCCGCTTCCGCATGAAACGGCAATGAATCCGTAATCTTTTCTTTCTGCCGGAACGGTTTCTTCGGACTGCTTAGCCTTTTCCTGCTCTTTAAAAAGCTTCTCTTCATGCTCAAGGCGCATGTTATCGATCTTTAAGTTGGATAACTGACCGTATTTAAGGGCTCTTTGAATGGCAAGTCCGGGATCGTTCGTGTGAACATGAACTTTTACTATGTCATCGTCGGCGACAAGTACTATAGAATCACCGATAGATTCAAGGAACGACTTGAAGTCCATCTCATGCTTAACATTGAATACTTTATCAAGCATAATGATAAACTCCGTACAATATCCGAATTTGATCTCTTCTTCGACCTGCTCGCTTATCGTAGCGGGTTTACTGTCACCCTTGAATGAAGTAACATCGATCTCTTTACCCAGAAGTGCGTCATAAACACCGTGAAGCACTTCGATAAGACCCTGTCCGCCCGAGTCTACAACACCGGCCTGCTTGAGGACCGGAAGCATATCGGGAGTCTTTGCAAGAACCGCTTCTCCGTGAGCGATTATCTCTTTACAGAATTCTTCAATATCGGCACATCCCGAATCGGCAAGTTCTCTTGCTTTTTCCGAAATACCTTTTGCAACCGTAAGAATAGTACCTTCCTTAGGTTTCATGACCGCTTTGTAAGCAGTCTCAACTGCCTTTTCAAATGAATCTGCAAGAGCCGGGATGTCGATCACTTCAAGTCCCTTGACCACCTTCGTGAAACCTCTTAACAGCTGTGAAAGGATAACGCCCGAGTTACCTCTTGCACCTCTTAACGATCCCGAAGAGATCGCTTTGCAAAGGCTTTCCATATTTATGTCGTTTGTTGTTTCCAAAGAAGAAACCTCTTTGGCAGCCGACATAATGGTCATTGTCATATTGGTACCCGTATCACCGTCCGGAACGGGAAAAACGTTTAATTCGTTTATCCATTCCTTTTTGGCATCAAGGCTATTAGCTCCTCCCAAAAACAGCTTCGAAAGAAGCTTAGCGTCAATACTGTTCATTTACCCAAAACCTCCTAATCAATTACCTTAACGTCTTCCACGAAGACATTGATCTTTTCAATTTCAAGTCCTGTAAAATCTTCAACTTTGTATTTTACATTTGCGATCAGATTGTCCACAACGGCTTTGATGCTCACACCGTAAGCCACTATTACATGGAAATCCAGAATCAGGTTATGATTGTCCGATAAAGTTACGCTTATACCTCTTCCTATGTCAGCAGAGTTGATCTTAAGCAACTTAACCAGACCGTCTTTAACGTTTACATTAGCCATACCGATAATACCAAAGCTTTCTACAGCTACGCTTCCGGCATATTGAGTAATGACATTTGAATCTATGATTATGTTTCCGAGATGTGTATCAACCAAAGATTTCTTCATACGATCAAGACCTCCTTAATATCATCCGTTTACGCAAGACAAAAAAATACTCTGTCACGTATCCCTTGAATTATACACTTAAAAAAACAAAAAAGAAACAATATATTTTTACTTGCATTATCAAACACTTTCTGATATATTATCAATGTTGCGAGTTTCGTAACGTTTATTTTTGCATTCAGGAGGTGATTAAAATGGCAAAATGTGCAGTATGTGGTAAAGGCATTCATTTTGGTAACAACGTAAGCCATTCTAATAGAAAATCCAGCAGAATATGGGGCTCCAACATAAGAAGCGTTAACTGCAAAGTTGACGGTGCTACGAAGAGACTTCATGTTTGTACCAGATGTTTAAGATCCGGTAAAGTAGAACGTGCTTAATTGATCATTGAAATGAAAGTCAGGGAGAACGGATATCCGTTCTCCTTTTTTCGTATATGATATCAAAGCAAAGTAAACAGTCATTTATGTTCATAAAAAAAGAACAGCGAAATGCTGTTCTTAATTTACCGATCTGAACGGGGAATCAAATTCCGCTTTCAATCTGTCGTATTCTCTTGTAATGAGCGTAACCATCTCATGATCGCCGCACATATTGTCCGGATGAAATATCTTAAGCAAATCCCTGTATCTTTTCTTTAATGCAAGAAACGAATTGACACCCGCAAAAAGTGTACCGGCCATATCTTCATAAACTATATGAGATGCATACTTTTCGTGTGCGTTTTTCTCGGCATTAAAGTTTATGCGATCTCTCTCAAGTCGTTTCTTATCGATCTCAAGCTGCTCGTAGCCGCTTTTTAAAATGGCCATCTTCTTGTCAAAGAACTGTTCATCGTATTCCATACGTTTACGTTCTTTGGCTATACGATTTTCTTCAAAAATAAGCCATTCCCTGAGTTCGTTAAAACTCTCTTTTGTTCCTTCGTTAAGAAGTCTTTCAAACTCGGGATCGTTTACCTTCTTATACACGATCATTCCTCATCATCTTTACCGAAAGCGGCATCAAGTATCTCTTCATCACTTACCGAATCTTTCTTGGGTGCGAATCTGTCGACGATATCGGGGATCAGATCGAGCACCTTAGTGATGGGATCCTGGTTTTTAACGTTTACAAGTTTGGCACGACCGTCTTTGATCACCAATACGGCGCTGGGAGAAAGCTTGCCTCCGAGGCCGCCGCCACCTCCGCCCTTCTTTTCATCGGCTTTTGCCAAAGAAGCTCCCGCACCAATACCGAAAGTGACATCCACCAAAGGAAGAATGATAACATCTCCGACCTTTGTAGGCTCACCGACTACAGTCTTAGTGGCAAGTACGGAATCCATACCGCTCATTAATGCATCGACTATCACGCTGCAATTATTTGTTTCTTTTTTGTTGATCTCATTATCCATAATCATTCCCTCAACCTTCTATCTGAAAAGATCTATCGTATGTCTTATTTTTTTGTTGAACCATACGCGTATGAATACATACACGAGCACAACTATATATATACGTCCTTTAAAATAAGCATCTGCGCTTATCTCCTCGTTGTCGAAATCACCGACGATATGTATATGTTTTCTAAACCACATATACATTGCACCGGAAAGCGCACAAACATATCCCGTAAGTGAAGGATCTTCAAATCCGAGTGAAGCATTTATCTCCCATTTCCTTGGAAGTACAGCTTTTAAAAGTCTGCAAAGCTGCTTCTTTACAAGCGAAAAGCTTTCTTTAAAATCCTCACTTTTTATTATCTCAATATACCTTTTGATTTTATCATAAACGCTCTCCGATTTGAATTCTTTTTTGTCATCAGCGTTCTTTCGCTTTTTCTCAGAACTCTTTTCGTCTTCGCTTTTTGCTGTATTCTCTTCGGTCCTTTCGGAACTGTCCGTCAAAGACACATCGGTCACTTTATCCGTCGTATCTTCGTCGTTTCTTTCTTTTAAAACTTTAGTTTCTTCGTCCGTATCGTCCAAAGAGGCTTCTTTCGTTTCGGGATCGGATGAATCTTCGTCAGTCTTCTCTTCCGAACCTTTTTTCTTTTTACCCTTTAGCTTTATACCCAGAATTTTGATCACAGGATCTTTGGATGCCTTTAGGTCAAAAGAAACCGTTACGGCATGGAGCAGCCAATTGGCTTTGCCATTAACATTATAATCTTTGTCTTTGTAAAAACCGTCTGCTTTGTAGCGAATCGGAACAAACAAAACAACCAGCAGCAAAGCCAAAACAAACGCCAAAATACCAAGCAGGATCAAACCTATTATCTTTAATACAGTCAGTAAAACGGCAAGGAACGCACTCATTTATCGTCCTCCCCATAAAGTTTTAATGCCTTTATAAGATCGCAATCACCAAACTTTGAAACTGCCTTTTCACTTAAAACCCTTAAAAATTCAAAAGCGTCTTTGTTGTTTTTAAATATGCCGACAACATGAATATCTAAATCTTTCATTCTTTTTTGAAAAAAAACAAAAGAAGGATAAAGTTCAAGACCGGTACGTTTCTCGTTCAAACAAACAAGAACATACCCAAAAACAAGTTCTTTACCCTGCAGCTTCTCTATTATTTTGTCGCTTTTTTTGATCGATCTGCCAATTATGACATCTTCGTCAAACGTCATCGGGAAGCCGTCCTTTCGTTGTTTTTACTGATCAAAACAAGTTTTAAACATTTAAATTATCATACCATGAAACGTTGATACTAACAAATCTTTTTACTTTATCATGAAATGTTTGAAATATACTGAAAATAGAGTGAATTATATATTCAAACATATTTTCTTTATGCAATTTGTATGATAAAATGCAGTTAGAAAAACGGTTTCATTTATGAGGGTCCAATATGAAAATGACAGCGGTCATGGCTTTAAAACCCGGAATGGTTTTGGCCGAAGATGTCCTTAATTTCAAAAACGAACTGCTTTTCCCCGCGAATACAACGCTCGACGATCGTGCGATAGCCAAACTCTCGCGCCATTCCATTATGTGTGTTGAAGTTAAAGAGGAAGAAGATTTCGCGACCACTCACTTTGAAAAGATCAGAGTAAGTGCCGGATTCAGGCATTTTGAAAAAACATACAATATCTTTTTACCCAAATACAAAAAGATGATCGACGGACTCATCAATGATAAAACTCCGATCGATGTATCAATGCTCTTTCAGATTTACGCAGAGATCACCGGATGTGCAAAGACCGGTGAGCTTTTGCTTGATTATCTTTACAACATGCTTCCTTCCGAAGACAATCTGACATATGCTCATTGCCTTAACTCCGCTCTTATTGCAGGAGTTTTCGGAACGTGGACCGGAATGCCGAGGGAAGATCTGTTCAGACTGATCCAATGCGGTTTCTTCTACGACATAGGAAAGCTTATGCTTCCCCAGGAACTTATATGGAAGCCTTCCAAACTTACCGATATGGAATTTGAACTTATGAAGACGCATACTCTTCAGGGCTATAATCTTTTAAAAGATCAGGATCTCGACGAAAGCATCCTGCTGGCGACACTCGAACATCACGAAAAATGTGACGGTACGGGTTATCCTTCAAAACTCAAAGAGGATCAGATCAATCTCTTTGCAAAATATATATCAATAATCGATGCATATGAAGCAATGACAAGTGCCAGAACATACAGACAATCATTGGTTCCTTTCCAGATCATCGAAAACTTCGAAAGAACCGAAAGATTTTATCCGGCAATTATCTTAAGAAATATACTTCTTCACATTGCCAATTCACAGGTAGGCCTTACTGTCAGACTCTCCGACGATCGATTGGCGGAAGTTATACTGATCAACCAAAGAAAGCTCTCAAGGCCTCTTGTTAAATGCGAAGATGAGGTTATAGATCTTGTTAAGTTTCCTGATCTTAAGATTGTTGCCGTATTGTAATGCAGCCTCTTTCTTTCAATAATGACAAAACAAAAACGGACAGGCTTCATTCAGCCCTGTCCGTTTAATATTTGTTCTCTCAACATTTTTTTATATTCCTGATATGCTTTTTCAAGAATCTGACGTTCATTGTCAAAATACAAAAGATGATAAGCTTCGTGATATTTATAATAACCGGAATCTTCAAAAAATTCTGATTTCTGAGGCTTTGAATAGTAATTGAACGATTTCATCAAAAACCATTTTACATGCTTCAATATCCTTCCGTCCGAAGTATTGAATTCGAACTGAGTTTCATCGATATACTTGATTATCTCCGCATTGACCCCTGTCTCTTCTTTTACTTCCCGGAGGGCCGTTTCTTCATAAGTCTCGCCTTCTTCCTGAGAACCCTTCGGCAGCACCCAACCGGTATACCTGTCCGAATAATTCTTGTAAAGAAGCAATATCTTCCCCTTATGAATAACCACTCCTCCGCAACTGAGTACGTTTTTCATATAATCTCGGTCACTCCAAGTTTATTTCTCGTCTATATATTCAGAATCGTCAAATCTTCTGAAATATTCATCAAAGATCTTCTTAGCCATAGGTACGGCATGAAGTCCCGACGTTCCTGCATCTTCCAAAATAATGGTAACGCATATCTCGGGATCGTCAACGGGAGCAAAGCCCGTAAACCACGAGTGTGTTGAACCGGTAATATCGCTGTACTCGGCAGAACCGGTCTTACCGGCTACAGTATAAGTCGAATTCTTTAATTTCCTGCCGGTACCGCTTTTTACAACTTCCGCCATCATATTGCTGACGGTGTCGGCTTCTTCTTTGGTCATAAGACGTTTATATTCTACTGCATCTTCAAAATCTTTTACAGTATTTTGATTGGAATTGATGACTTTATCGATAAGATAGGGTTTCATTAACATTCCATCATTTGCTATCGCACATGTTATCAGATTAAGATGAACCGGAGTAAGCAATGTATCGCCCTGACCGAAAGCGGTACGGACCATAGTAAGATCGTCCTTTATATCCGATACTTTTGCAGAACTTTTACTGTAGTTAAAAGTAAGCGGAAGTTCATTGTTAAACATCATATCGTCAAGAGTGTGCTGAAAAGCATTCCTGTCAAGCAAAAGACCGATATTTCCGAAACTTGAGTTGCATGAAATGGCAAGACTCTTCTTAAGATCAACGTATCCATGAGTCTCATGGTTGTAACAGGTTATCTTGCCGCTGTCTGTTGAAAGTTCACCGTTACAGGTGAAATGATAATTATTGTATGTATCCGGATTTTCCCTGATATATTCGAGAAGCGTCACGATCTTAAAGCATGAACCCGGAGGATACAGACCCTGGGAAGCACGATTTAACAAAACCGTACTCTCTTCGTCTTTTATGAGACTGTCCCATATCTCTTCTATCTCGTTTGGATTGTAATCAGGCTTTGAAACCATAGCCAGAATCTCACCTGTTCTCGGATCGGAAACAACAACCGCACCGTTATATGCACCGATCGCCGTATAAGCGGTCTTCTGAAGGCCTGTATCCAGTGTGGTGACAACACTGTCACCAAGATATTTGTCAAGCGAAATATCGGCCGCTATCTTTTCGGCCATAGGCTGATTGGAATTAATGAGATAGTAATTTGTCTGTCCTTCGATACCGGACCTTCCGTTTGTGGAATAGCCGACAACATGCGCAAAAATATTCGCATAAGGATAGTACCTCACTTCATCACCGTTGATATTCTGTGTTTCGGCCAGGACCTCCATGTTTCTGCTGTAAATCGTCCCTCTTGTGTTCTTCTTGATAAGAACCTCCTGACGGGGATTGTAACTGTTGTTGATATACTCTTCTTCATAGGTCGCAACATAATATGAAATAAAACCGCTAAGAACCAGAAATACCGCTATTATCAGGTATGATGTTCCCATAATGATATTATGCTGTTTTGTTAAAAAGAACTCTTTACGGGGACGGGTCTGTTCTTTTACAAGGGCGTCCTCGGGAGAAGACTTACCCCTAATGATATAAAGACCTTCGATTATAAAGAAAGTAAAAATCGTCGCCATAACAGACGATCCGCCGTAGCTTACAAGCGGAAGCGTAACACCTGTGAGCGGGATAAATTTGACTTCGCCTCCGACGGTCAAAAACACCTGGAAAATATAAGTCATTCCGAGACCGATCGCGATATACCTGTAATAATTGTCCTTAAATCTGACTGATATGTTTATGAACATAATGAAACACGACAGACATATAAGGATAAGACAGATTGAAAAGATAACGCCCATCTCTTCCGCTATCGCTGCAAAAATAAAGTCACTCTCAACATAAGGTATAGTCTCCGGAGTGCCCTCAAACAAGCCAAGGCCGAACCAGTTACCGCTCGAGATTGCAAAGAGTGATTGTGTTATCTGGTATCCCTCATTGTCTATGACACTGAATGGATCTTTAAATGCAGCAACTCTGACCTGGACATGTCTGAAAATCTTATATGCGAGCATTGCGGCAACAACGCCCGCTCCGCAACCGAGCAAAAGATAGAAATAGTTTCTCGAAGCTATGAAGATCATAATGACATAGACTACAAAGAAAATGAGCGCAGCACCAAGATCACGGCTCATGGTGAGCAACAGAACATGCAAAGCGGCCATAACGGTCACATAGACTATGTTTATAAATCGTGTGCTTTTCGAAAGTGCACCGGCGATAAAGAACACAAACAGTATCTTAACAAATTCGGAAGCCTGAAAAGATATACCGAATACCGAGATGGCAAGTTTGGAACCGTTTGCCACCATACCGCTCAAATAAACGGCACCGAGAAGCACCAATCCGCCCGTTGCAAAATATAAAGAGGCATTGGGTATCTCTTTTATCTTTATCATCACATAAGGGATAAATGCAGCAATAACAGAAGAAACAACGACAATAACAAGCTGCTTTACTGCCATCGAAAAATCAAGCCTTGCAAGCATTACAAGGCCGATACTTATCAGCATACAGACATTGTTTATGATAAGCCTGTTGATACGTGGGTATATCATCGGAATGAGTGCCATTATGGCAAGTATGACTATCTGAAAGATAGCATAGAAAAACAGGAATTTTATATTTCCCGATTTGAGACATATACTCAAAAAGCAGGAAAAATGCATGAGTATCGTCAAAATGATCTGGCGGATATATACACCTCTCCTGGATTTTTCATTCTTAAATCTGAAGACCATAAAACACTCTAATGTATAGAGCATCATAAAGATCGTTATGAAGTATTTTGATAAAGTGGTTATATATTGAACCATCAATCAACTCCGTGATAAAAGTATGCTTTCGTAAATTCTTTGAATGGGCAGGGATCATCCTTACCATTTATCCTGTTCTGATAAAAATCCATTATCTTTCCCCTTAAAAGGCTGTCTTCATCGGAAAAAGAAAGCATAAGATCTTCGGTAAAGTCGATCTTGCTGCCAAGATATTCATGCAAAGACGTAGGCAAAGAATTATAGATAATATTGTAGCAAGAATCACATTGAAATAAAACGGGAAAATCTGTTTTTTTACGATCGGTCAATTTTCCGAACAGATCGCCTTGCCCTTTATTGCACGTATTTGCAGACTTTCTGATACAATTGGCACTGATCATCAATGGAGTTCTTCCATAAACATTAAGAATTCCGTAAGATCTTTTAAGATCTTTCAATTCATGCACATTCAATTCATACGGATAAACAAATCTGTCCGAATATTCTTCTATAAAAGCGATGCTTTCATTGTTAAAAGCATATATACCGGGGCCGGAAATGACACACTTATCAAAACCGCACTTTCTTAAAAGCATAAGCTCATCTGTATTGGTGCACATTATACCTTTGACACGTTCATCGGATCCGGCACTCTTTACAAGTCTTAAGACATAGTCAAAAGGCGGCCTTAATACTTCGGGAAGAGAAATATAAAACGAATCGGTCAGGTCAAATCCGCTGTATTGCCAAAACGGGATTATGAAATTTATATCTTTGTACGAAAAATCACTTTTATCACACGTGGTCAATCGTACCCAGAGTTTATAGTTCATTTAACAACTCCTCTACGGCACGGCGTCTTAAATCGTTAACGATCGATACGGGAACAAATACATCGGGGGAAATGTCTATTATCAGATCATCAAATACAAAAGGTGTGTCTCCGAGTCTGTTCAGCTGCTTGCTTATGGAATCCTCGGATGTTACGATTTTTACACTTTTTTCCGCAAGAGGCCCGGTAACGCTTATACTTTTGTCGCTATATGACAAAAAAAGCATGATAGGTTCACCGGCTCTTATGTAACAATAGCCGTTTATAGGTGCTTTTTTTGATTCTTTAATATACTCTTCTCTTATTCTATTGATCAAAGACTCATTTTTTGAAGCATATGCCGGATTATCAAATGTGATCATATCTTTTGAAGAATGCGTAAGATAGTAACCGGTCTGAATTTTGGTTCGAATAAACACGGACTCAAGATTGCAAAGATCTTTTTCGTCAACCTTATAATCTTTTGAATCATTAAAATATCTGTCTATATACTTTCGGTAAATGCTTGTAACAAATGCCGTATATTCCGAGCTTTTCATTCGTCCCTCGATCTTAAACGAATCTATGCCGGCTTCGATCAGTTTATCCAATATACGGACCGTACACTGATCTTTCATGGACAGGATATACTGTTCGGGAAATGACTTGTTGTCAAAAGACGAAGCATACGGCTGTCTGCACGGACCAGCACACCTTCCTCTGTTGCCGCTTCTGCCGCCTAAAGTTGAAGAAAACAGGCACTGTCCCGAATAGGAATAGCACATAGCTCCATGAATAAACGTTTCGATCTCAAGATCGGAACACGCTTTTAATTCTTTTATCTCTTCAAGGCTCAATTCTCTTGCCGGTACTATTCTTGAAGCACCGATCTCTTTAAAAATATCGAATGAATATATGCTTTCGGAAAATGCCTGTGTACTGACATGAAGTTGTGTATTTGGATAAGTCCTTTTCAAAGCCCTCATAAGCCCTATATCCTGAACGATAAATGCATCAAGTCCCGCATCGGCAAAAGGTTTCAAATAATCTATGCAATCTTCGAATTCACGCTCCTTAATGAGCGTATTGACGGTCATATATACTTTAACATTGAATAAATGCGCATACTTTATGGCTTTGATGATTTCTTCATCGGAAAAATTTTCCGCAAAAGCTCTTGCGCCGTATTTTCTTCCGCCGAAATATACCGCATCGGCACCGGCTTTTATACACGCCAAAAATCCCTCGTAGCTTCCTGCGGGGGACAACAATTCAGGTTTATACTTTTGTGCCTTAACTTTATCCATATGTCTATAAGCAAAAAGGGCTTAATAAGCCCTTTTTAATTCATCTTAAGTTCTGTTTCGAGACGTATCAATTTCTTATTGCTCTCATCAAGCTCACTCTTAAGACTCTTGGAACTCTTTTCGCTGTTCTCGAGTTTGATCTGCGAAGCGATCAATTCATGCTTTAGATCGTAGAGTTCCTTCTCTTTAGATTGAATTTCGTCTTCAAGCAAAGAAATCTGTTTTTTTGCTTTGAAATAATCATCGGCAATATTGAGCTGTAAAAGCATGTTCTGAGTTTCACTCGATGCTTTGTGAAAACTCTCAACACGATTATACTCACTTATTTTCCCGTTAATGTAAGCGGCAACTTTCTGAAGATACTCTTCACTTTCATAACCGCTTAATCGAAGTACTTTTCCCCCGATTATAACCTCTGTATCGTTCTTGGATGCCATACCGGACATACCTCCAATATAATCCCTAAACCCAAATGAAACACCGTATGATGTAATTATAATTTAATCAATCGGGGTTTTCAATACCCAAATGGCGGTATGCGAGGTCAGTAACCTGTCTTCCTCTCGGTGTCCTTACAAGAAATCCGTTTTTTATAAGATAAGGTTCATAAACTTCCTCGATAGTTCCCGAATCTTCTCCGATGGTAGCGGCAAGCGTATCCAATCCGACCGGACCGCCTTTATAGAGTTCGATCATGGTAGTCAGAATATTTCTGTCGATATGATCGAGTCCCATCTTATCGACATCAAGAAGATCCAACGCCGTTTTGGCTACATCGGCAGTGATAACACCGTCAAAACGAACCTGCGCAAAATCACGTACTCTTTTGAGTATACGATTGGCAAGTCTGGGCGTTCCTCTCGATCTTCTCGCAAGCTCTGTCGCACCGTCTTTTTCAATGGAAATATTAAGCAACTTAGCCGAATGTCTTATGATCGTCGACAGTTCTTCAACAGAATAGAATTCCAGTTTTTCAACTACGCCGAATCGATCTCTTAAAGGAGCCGACAGCAATCCCGCTCTGGTTGTTGCACCAACAAGTGTAAACTTCGGAAGATCGAGCCTTACAGATTTTGAAGAAGGTCCTTTACCGATCATTATATCGATTGCGAAATCCTCCATTGCAGGATAAAGGACTTCTTCGATCTGTTTGTTAAGTCTGTGTATCTCGTCGATAAACAAAAGATCGCCTTCTTTAAGTCCGCTCAAAATAGCTGCCATATCACCGGGTTTTTCGATAGCCGGACCGCTCGTTATCCGGATGTTTTTTCCCATCTCATTGGCAATGATCTGAGCAAGCGTGGTTTTCCCAAGACCGGGAGGGCCGTATAAAAGTACATGATCCAATGCTTCATTTCTTTGTTTGGCGGCCTTTATATATACGGTCATTATGTCCTTAACCTTTTCCTGTCCGATATATTCGGACAGAAATTTGGGACGAAGCGATCCGTCAAGTACAATGTCTTCTTCGGTTACATCGGTTTTAATAATGTTTCCCATTTATCACTCCAGAATATAATGATGTCAAAAAAGATAAGTCAGTGCTTTTTTAAGTATTTCGGATGAATCAAGTTTATCATATCCATCTACACTCATTACGGCCTTCTCGGAAGATTTTCTGTCATATCCGAGTGAAACAAGAGCATCGACCGCATCGGCTGCCTCGCCTTCGGGTTTGAGCTTACCGTCAGATTCTTCTTCCAATGGCGAAACACCCAGGATCTCATTACGATCGATCTTATCTTTCAATTCGAGAATTATCCTTTCGGCGGTCTTCTTGCCGATCGTATTGGCTTTTGACAATCTCTTGCTGTCTTCGCTTATTATCGCATATTTAAGGTCCGGAACATCAAAAGCATCAAGTATAAAAAGAGCACTCTTGGGACCGACACCGTTCACTCCGATAAGTTTAAAGAACATATCCTGCTCATCTTTTCTCTCAAATCCAAAAAGAGTTACACCGTCTTCTCTTACCGAAAGATAAGTATAAATCTTAACCTCCCGACCGATGGAAGGAAGATTTTCAGATGTCTTTTGAGACACTTTGACTTCATATCCGACACCGGAAACATCAACGATGATATTGCCGTCTCTGTTTTCGGCAAGTTCGCCTCTAAGATAGCCAATCATAAAGCTTTACCCTTTCGTAAATAAGTTTACATACAAAACCTGTCACAAGTCCGGTAAGAACTCCGAACAAAGAAAACAAAAAAATATATCTCATCATTAAAAATGAATTCATGTAAATGCTCACGCATATAAGCTGTCCGAAATTGTGAGCCGCTCCTCCGCCGAGGCTTATACCGATAATGGAAAATCTGCCGGATCGTTTAAGCAAAAACATAAAAAGAAAACTGAGCAAAAAACCACAGGCTGATATACAAAGAGACATCGGATTGCCAAACAGTATTGCGGATAATAAAACTCTTACAAATCCGATGACCAGAGCCTGCCATTCACCGACAGTAAACAATGCCAGTAAAATTATCGCATTCGCAAGCCCGAGTTTAACTCCCGGAACAGGAATAAACGAAGCAAACAGACTTTCAATATATGAAAATATCATTGCCGTTGCGGTGAGAACACCCATAACAGTCAGTTGTTTAACACCTATCTTCATCAATAGGCCACCGCATCATATTGTTCGTCTTCACCTTCGATAACTATATAGAGTCTGTGAGGAAGACAACAGATATATTCGTTAACACGCGAGATCTTTCCCATCTTTATACAATCGTGGGATTTGCAATCTGCCTCGGTAACGCCGACCCTTCCGTCATAGATACCCAGAACGTTGATCCCATACTTTGTACTGATCTCATGCTCACCGTTATCGGTCAGCGAAATCTTCTCAAGAAGTTCACCGTCCACATATACCGCAGCATATTTCCCGGAAACATCATTTCTGTTTGCATATGAAGATATGTATAAATTAAATGCCAGACTGATGATAAGAATAAGACCGGCGAGTAAATAATCCTGTTTCTTCATACATTTGATATTAACACATTCGAACATACGTTTCAATTGAATTTACAATCTTTTTTCAATTATGATTTAAAGAAAAATTGAGGAAAAAACAATGCGACTTATTTTTATAAGACACGGAGAACCCGATTACATAAACGACTCTCTTACCGAAAAAGGTGTGCGTGAAGCGAAACTGTTGAACGAGCGCGTAAAACAATGGAAAAATGTTACAAAATATTATGTTTCGCCGTTAGGCCGCGCAAGACTTACCGCAAAACTGGCTTTGGAAGGAACAGGTATAGAACCCGAAGAGCTTCCTTGGATAAAAGAATTTTCGATAAAAGTCAACAATCCGCTTGACCCTGGAACATTAAAAAACGTTCCCTGGGATTTCTATCCCGAAACATGGATAAAAGACGAAAAACTGTTTGACAAAGACAACTGGTACAAATCGCCTCTCTATGAAGGTGTTGATATGTACGAAGAACATCAAAAGGTCATCGGACCTTTTAAAGAATTGCTTAAGTCTTACGGTGTCACAAAAAAGGACGGTATATATCGAATAGATCATGAAAACGACGAAACGACGCTTGTTTTCTTCTGCCATCTCGGAGCATCATTTATTCTTCTTAGCGAACTTATGGGCATGTCTCCGGCTTTCATGTGGCATACTTTTTTTGTTGCACCCACTTCGCTTACAATAATAAATGCCGAGGAACGTGCCCCCGGCATTCTGAATTTCCGTATTCAAACTTTATCGGATACAACACATCTGGCAAAAGGCGGTGAACCGATATCTCAATCCGGATATTTTCATGAGATCTTTCAGGATTAACTGTTCTTTATCTTGTTTAACAGTCCTTCCGCGTTGATTATCTTCTGCATAAACTCGGGGAAAGGCTGTCCTTTAAACGATTCACCGGTTGTTTTGTCATAAATGATACCGTTGTCAAAATCAACCTCTACTTCATCACCGTTATTGATCGCGATAGAAGCTTCTTTACACTCCATTATCGGAAGACCGATATTGATCGAATTTCTGTAAAAGATACGTGCGAATGTTTCCGCTATAACACAACTTACACCGCTTGCCTTTATTGAAATGGGTGCATGTTCTCTGGATGAACCGCATCCGAAATTCTTCGTGGCAACAATGATATCGCCTTTCTTTACATTTTTGACAAAATCTTTATCGATATCTTCCATACAGTGAGTCGCCAATTCGGCCGGATCGGACGAATTGAGATATCTTGCGGGAATAATAACATCGGTATCAACATTATCGCCGTATTTAAAAACTTTTCCGCATGCTTTCATGATACTAATTCCTTTCTGAATTTCGAAATCTTTATACAGGGGATGCTATATAGCCTTTGACCGCACTCTCTGCGGCAACGGCGGGACTGGCAAGATATATCTCACTGGTAACATCGCCCATTCTTCCGACAAAGTTTCTGTTTGTTGTCGATACACATTTTTCGCCCTTAGCCAAAACGCCCATATAGCCGCCGAGACAAGGACCGCATGTGGGTGTTGATACAACACCGCCGGCTTCGATAAATATATTTACAAGACCCTCGGCGATAGCCTGAAGGTAAATACTTTGAGTAGCCGGAATAACGATAAGTCTTAAATTATCGGCAACCGTTCTTCCTTTTAAAATTTCTGCGGCCGTTCTTAAGTCCTCTATACGTCCGTTTGTACATGAACCTATAACAACCTGATCGATCTTTATCTTTTCATCGATCTCGTCTATGGTCTTTGTATTCTCGGGAAGATGAGGAAAAGCGATGGTAGGTCTGATTGTCGAAAGATCGATCGTATACTCTTCGTCGTACTCGGCATCCTCATCCGCCTCGTATATTTTAAAATCACGTTTGGAATGTTCTTTCATGTAAGCGATCGCCAAATCGTCTACAGGGAAAATACCGTTTTTCGCACCTGCCTCAATCGCCATATTGGCAACGGTAAATCTGTCATCCATCGTCAGGTTTTTAATGCCTTCACCGACAAATTCCATCGACTTGTAAAGTGCGCCGTCAACACCGATCATCCCGATAATGTGAAGGATAAGATCTTTACCCGAAATATACTTCGACGGTTTTCCGACAATATTGAACTTTATTGCGGAAGGTACTTTAAACCACGCCTTTCCCGTTGCCATTCCGGCAGCCATGTCCGTGCTTCCGACACCCGTGGAAAAGGCTCCCAGAGCCCCGTAGGTGCAGGTATGCGAATCGGCGCCTATTATAACGTCTCCGGCAACAGTAAGGCCTTTCTCGGGCAAAAGAGCATGCTCTATTCCCATTCGTCCGACTTCAAAATAATTGGTGATCTTATTTTTTAACGCAAATTCTCTTACGCACTTGCAATGTTCCGCACTTTTAATATCCTTGTTGGGAACAAAGTGATCGGGAACAAGTGCGATCTTGTCTTTATCAAAGATCTCGGTAAGATTCATCTTTTCCATCTCTTTGATCGCAACGGGGCTCGTAATATCGTTTCCCAGAACAAGATCGAGATCCGCCTCGATAAGCTGACCTGCGACAACACTGTCAAGGCCCGCATGAGCGGCAAGTATCTTCTGAGTCATTGTCATAGCCATGTTTACTGTCCTCCTAATCAGTCTCCTTCAAAAAGCGGAGTTGAAAAATATCTTTCAGCGGTATCGGGCAAAACGGTTACAACAGTCTTGCCACTTCCGAGTTTCATTGCCAGCTTTATAGCTGCGGCAACGTTTGTCCCCGACGAAATACCGCACATCAGGCCCTCTTTCTTGGCCAGATCCTTTGCGGTGTTTATAGCTTCTTCATCGGTAACTATATAAATATCATCATATATTTCCAGATCAAGATTTTTCGGAACTATACCGTCACCTATTCCCATCTGAAGATGAGTTCCTATGTTTCCGCCTGCAAGAATGGCGGCATTTTCGGGTTCAACGGCCCAAATCACGATATTGGGATTTTGAGCTTTCAAAGTCTGCCCTATTCCCGATATCGTTCCTCCCGTTCCTATACCCGAACAAAATCCGTCTATGGGACCGGCAACCTGTTCAAGTATCTCAAGTCCGGTATGATGTTTATGTACCAAAGGATTATTGGGATTTTCAAACTGCTGAGGAATGTAAACCCGCTTATCTTCAGCCGCCATATCTAACGCGGTCTTAAGACATTTGTCCATACACTCGCCAATGTTTCCCTCATCTTTTATAAGAATGACTTCAGCACCGTAATGCTTTACGAGCATTCTTCTTTCTTCACTGACGGAATCGGGCATGATAATGATCGTTTTATATCCCATGACCGCTCCGCAAAGAGCCAGCCCTATGCCCTGATTGCCGCTCGTAGGTTCAACTATTATCGTGTCATCCTTAACCTCACCGGCATCTATGGCCTTTTTAAGCATATTGTATGCCGTTCTGGTTTTAATGGATCCGCCGACATTAAGGCCTTCGTATTTGACAAGTACATCGGCAGCTCCTTTGGGTACCATTCTATTACTTAATTTAACCATCGGAGTATGTCCGATGGCTTCCAAAACATTTTCGTATACCATATGAAAAAAATAAGGGGACCGCAAAGGTCCCCTTGCCCTTCATTAATTGTTTATAAGCTTGTCTTCTTCGTTGTTCCAGCTGTAAAGCTTTCTGACTTCCTCACCGATCTTCTCAGCGGGATGCTCGCTGGCAAGCTTTCTCATTGCCTTGAAGTGAACCTGCTTTCCTGCGGGGCTCATATCAAGAAGGAATTCCTTGGCAAAAGAACCGTCCTGAATGTCGGAAAGGATCTTCTTCATAGCCTTCTTGGTATCCTCGGTAATGATCTTGGGTCCTGTGATATAATCACCGTATTCTGCTGTATTGGAGATGGAGTATCTCATTCCGGCGAAACCTGACTGATAAATAAGGTCTACAATAAGCTTCATCTCATGAATACATTCAAAGTATGCATTTCTGGGATCGTAACCTGCTTCAACAAGAGTTTCGAAGCCGGCCTGCATAAGTGCGCAAACACCGCCGCAAAGTACAGCCTGCTCACCAAAAAGATCAGTCTCAGTCTCGGTTCTGAAGGTAGTCTCCAAAACGCCTGCTCTTGCTCCGCCGATACCGAGTGCATACGCAAGTGCAAGATCCTGTGCCTTTCCGGTAGCGTCTTGATGAACTGCGATAAGACAAGGAACACCCTTACCTGCCTGATATTCCGAACGTACGGTATGACCGGGTCCCTTGGGAGCGATCATGGTAACGTCTACAAACTTGGGAGGATTGATACATCCGAAATGGATGTTAAATCCGTGTGCGAACATGAGCATATTACCTTCTTCAAGGTTGGGCTCAATATCGTTCTTATATAGATCAGCCTGCTTCTCATCGTTAATAAGAATCATAATGATGTCAGCCTTCTTTGCAGCTTCTGCTGCCGTGAAAACTTCAAATCCCTGCTTTACGGCTTTGTCCCATGATTTAGATCCTTCATAAAGACCGATGATAACATGACATCCCGAATCCTTAAGGTTAAGGGCATGCGCATGTCCCTGGCTGCCGTAGCCGATGATAGCGATTGTTTTTCCCTGTAAAAGATCAAGGTTACAATCCTGCTGATAGAAAATCTTTGCCATTTTTGGTTCCTCCTAAAAAAATGATTAAAAATATATTTATCTTACGTATTTTGTTACGGAAGGTAAGTAACGTTCTCAATACCTCTTCCAAGACCTGCGATACCCGTTCTGGCAAGCTCGAGTATCTCATATCCTTCAAGAAGTCCTAAAAATGCGTCGATCTTTTCCTGATCGCCGGTTAGTTCGATAATAAGTGTCTTGGGACCCACATCGATTATATTTGCGCGGAAAATATCTGCCATGGCAATAACGCCCTGTCTGTTGGCAGCCTCAGCCTTAACTTTGATGAGCGCAAGTTCTCTGTATACGGATTTTCCGGGTTCCAGCACTTTTATGTCTTTAACGTCGATAAGCTTAGCCACCTGTTTCTCGATCTGTTCAAGAACATCGGCATCTCCCGAGGCAACTATGGTGATCCTGGTATATTTTGGATCGGCGGTAACGCCTGCGGTAATGCTCTCAATATTATATCCGCGTCTTGAAAAAAGACCCGAAATACGGCTAAGTACACCTGATGTATTGTCTACAATAAGCTGAAATACTTTCTTTTGCATAAATATACCTCTTTTTATACGCTTGTATCATTGTATACATAGCATATCTAAAAGTCAACAAAAATACTTTACTTCGCTAATTCGAAAAATCATGCTTCCGTATCGTTGCATTTGGGAAGTGCGAGCGTTCCGGTACGTGCGACTTCAACAACGGGTATCCCGGATAGCATAGATCTGAATACAGCGATCTTTTCGGGCGTGTCACATATCTGCATCATGATATGGTTTTTGGACATGTCCACTATCTCGGCGGAACATATCTCACATATCTCAAGTATGTCTTTACGGTTATTCTTGTTGTATTTGACTTTTATGAGCATCATTTCCCTCGAGATCGACTGCTCTTCCATAAAAGTCTTGACCTTGATGACATCAAGCTTTTTATTTAACTGCTTTTCGATCTGTTCAAGAGTTCTCTCATCTCCCGAACTTACTATGGTCATATTGGATACTTCGGGATCGAAAGTCTCACCAACGACCAGTGAATCGATATTAAAACACCTTCTTGCGAAAAGACCGGATACTTTACTTAAAACACCTGATCTGTTTTCTACCATTACGGAATATATCTTTTTCATGATCATCCTTTCACCACATCTTTGGGGTTGATCATAACCTCCATGATGCCGGGATTTTTTGATTCCAAAAACTTGTCGATCAAAGGAAGTTCTTTGTCGAGAGTTACTTTGTAATAATCGAAATCATAAGCTTTTGCAAGAAGCTCAAGATTGGGATAATCGTTAAGTTCGACCACCGAATAATTGTCGTTGTAGGTATAATGCTGATACTCTCTTACCATTCCAAGATAACCGTTCTTGAACACGACTATCTTTACATTGGCATTTTCCTGTTTGATCGTAGCCAATTCACACATTGACATCTGAAATGAACCGTCGCCACAGACCGCAATGACCTGTTTTGAGGGATTGGCAAGTTTTGCGCCCAAAGCTGCGGGAATCGAATATCCCATGGTACCCATACCGCCGCTTGTCAAAAACTTACCTTTTTTAACAACATGATAAGCACAGCTCCATATCTGATTCTGGCCGACATCGGCAACATATACTCCGTCATCTTTCATCTTATCCGACAAAGTTTCAATAAATTCCTTGGGATCGACATAATCCGAAACGGGGAATCTGCTGTCTTTTAATGTTTTCTTGTATTCATTTAAAGTATCGATCCATGAAAGAGAATTGATCTTAATGTCTGCGGCATTGAGATCTGTGAATATTGCCTTGGCATCACCGACTATAGGAATGGTGGGGCCGCAGTTCTTTCCGATTTCGGCGGGATCGACATCCATATGGATGAGAACCTTATTATCGGTCAAAAAGTCCGGCTGGTTGACAGCTCTGTCGGCAACTCTCGCACCGGCCATGATGAGAGTATCACACTCAGCCATAGCCTTGTTGGCATAAGGTTTTCCGTTGTTTCCGACCATACCGAAATACAAGGGGTGTTTCGTAGGCATCGCACCTATACCCATCATCGTCGAAACAACCGGAATATTGTTCTTTTCAACAAATTTAAGCAGTTCTTTCTGCGCATCCGATAATGCTATTCCTCCGCCAACGCATATAAGGGGTTTTTTAGCCTTTTCAAGCGCGCTTAAAAGTTTCTTTATCTGATTTGCGTTGCCTTTGACGGTGGGCTTATATGTCCGCATAGCGACTTCTTTGGGATATTCGAATTTTTTAACGGTCGCATTCTGAATATCAATGGGAACATCGATAAGTACGGGGCCTTTTCTTCCGGTAGATGCTATATGAAAGGCTTCTTTAAATATTCTGGGAATATCATTTACGTCTTTTACAAGATAACTGTATTTTACAAAGCTCTCAGCCGCGCCTGTAACATCGGCTTCCTGAAATACATCTGAGCCGAGCAGATTTGAATTAACCTGTCCTGTAATGCATACAAGCGGTATAGAGTCAGCAAAAGCAGTAGCGATACCCGTTAAAAGGTTGGTCGCACCGGGTCCTGAGGTAACTGCACAAACACCCACCTTACCTGTAGTACGGGCAAGACCGCTTGCCATATGCGCTGCACTTTGCTCTGTACGGACAAGAACTGTCTTAATGACGGAATCGACTATGGAATTGTAAAAAGGGCATATGGCTACGCCCGGATATCCAAAAACATAATCAACTTTTTCGGCTTCCAAACATTTAATGATGGCATCTGCTCCGTTCATTAAGTCTCCTTATAAATATCCGTTTTGAATTGGCAAAAATGTCACGGATATGTAACGATCAAAAAAGTTTTTTTCTAATCGCTGTTAACAATGAATTTTAGCACACTAAAGTTACAATGTGCAACAAAATATGGCACTTTTATTGTTTTTTTATGCTAATTGTGGTAAGTTAACTAAGGATTCTCATTGGAGGTATTATTTTTGAAACGCAGATTATTTATAATTCTCATATCTATTGTAACGATAATTGTTTCTTTATGCGGATGCGGCGGTGAATACGAAGACTATTCCGATTATAAAAAACAGATGGAAAATTTCTTCGAAAGCGTGACCAAACTCGACGAACAGATGAACGATCTCAATCCCGAAGACGACAATTCGATCGACGATCTTTTTCAATTACTCGACGAACTTGAAGAACAGTTTAAATACTTTTCCGAAATTGAAGTTCCCGAACAATACAAAGTCACCGAATCTCTTGCCGATGAATCATATGAATACATGAAGGAAGCAAACGAATACTTCAGACAGTCATTTTCGGAGAACTCATACAACGAATTTACTCTTGAAGCGGCTTATGAGTGCTACTCAAGAGCCAACAAGAGAATGCATTACGTGATCGACATCATTCACGGAAAGCTTCCGGAAGACGAAAATGTAACATTTGAATAATTTTATAAAGATATAAATGTAAAAAGAAGCCGTTTCGAAACGGCTTCTTTTTACTAAGGCGTCTATTATAATCTTGATCTTATGGCTGCAAAGAATTCCTTCGTATTGACAGCCTTTACATCCTTATTTGTACAGATCCTCGTAAGATCCGGAGTCATAACACCCGATTCGATCGTGTCTATAACGGCCTTTTCAAGTCTTTCTCCGAATGCCGCAAGCTCTTTGTTACCGTCAAGCTCACCGCGCTTCTTAAACGCTCCGCTCCATGCAAATATCGTGGCAACGGGGTTTGTCTTGGGTTCTTCACCCTCAAGATATCTGTAGTAGTGTTTCTGAACCGTACCGTGTGCGGCTTCATACTCAAATACACCCTTAGGCGATACGAGAACGCTGGTCATCATGGAAAGTGAACCGAATGCCGAAGAAACCATATCACTCATAACATCGCCGTCATAGTTCTTGCATGCCCAGATAAAGCCGCCTTCGGTCTTCATGACTCTTGCAACCGCATCGTCGATAAGAGTATAGAAATATTCTATACCGGCTTTCTCAAAGCGCTCTTTGTACTCCTGCTCATAAAGATCGGCGAAGATATCCTTAAATGTATGATCGTATTTCTTAGAGATCGTATCTTTTGTGGCAAACCAGAGATCCTGCTTGGTCTCAAGCGCATAATCAAAACATGCATGAGCAAAGCTCTCTATGGATGCCGTAGTGTTATGGATACCCTGTATGATACCGGGGCCTTTGAACTCGTGTATGACTTCTTTGGTTACCGTTCCGTCTTCGGCAGTAAATACAAGTTCCGCTTTTCCCGCGCCGGGAACTTTGATCTCGACATTCTTGTAAACATCGCCGTAGGCGTGTCTGGCAAGCGTTATCGGCTTTTTCCAGCAGGAAACGACAGGATCGATACCCTTTACTACAATGGGAGCTCTGAAAACAGTACCGTCAAGTATCGACCTGATGGTTCCGTTGGGGCTCTTCCACATCTCTTTAAGATCGTATTCCTTTACTCTTGCGGCATTGGGCGTGATAGTTGCACACTTGACCGCAACACCGTATTTAAGTGTCGCCAAAGCGCTTTCTTTGGTGACTTCATCATCAGTTTCATTTCTGTGTTTTAAACCAAGATCGTAATACTCTGTCTTAAGATCCACATAAGGAAGAATAAGTTCATCCTTGATCATCTGCCAGAGGATCCTTGTCATCTCATCTCCGTCCATCTCAACTATCGGAACGGACATAGTTATCTTACTCATTGGAATATGCCTCCCTTAAACCGTTTTTGACCATGTTTTCGTATGCTTTATGAACGTGCAGCGTTGCAAGCTCGTCGGCAAGTTTTGCGTTCTTGTCGCGGATTGCTTCGTAAATGCCCTGATGTTCGGCATTGCATGCGATCGAACGTTCCACCGTCGAAAGAGTTTTCTTTCTGACTCTCATGACATATTGATGATAATCACGAAGATTGTGCTCCAAAAGCTTTGAATGACAGGCTTCGTACATTATCTCGTGAAATCTTGAATCGAGTTCCGACATCTGCTCAAAATGCCCTCTTTCGGCGTGGAACTTTGCAAGATATATGTTTTCTTCCATTTCCTCGAGCTGTTCCTTTGTGATATGCTCACACGCCCATGCTGCACAAAGCCCTTCAAGCTTGGACCTTATCATGTAGATGTCTTTGACATCGTCCATCGTGATACCCGTAACATAGGCACCTTTGTTGGGAATGATCTGAATAAGTCCTTCGAGCTCAAGCTGCCTGAAAGCTTCTCTCACCGGAGTTCTCGAAACACCGAGTTCTTCTCCGATGGCTATCTCTTTAAGTTCATCATTCTCACGATATTTGCCGGACAATATGTCTTCTCTGACTTTATTGAAAACTCTGCCGCGAAGCGAATATTTGTCGGTCACTTCCTGCTTTAAATCGTATTCTTGCATAGGCTTGTTACTCCCAATTCTTCAGAGAACCTGTCAATAGCTTCATATAATTCGTTGTCGGTCATGACAGTTACACGACCGTTTTCGTATTCCTTGTCAACCCAGCCTTTGATCGCATGAACAAGGTCGCAATTCTTATCAAGTGCCTTATCTCCGGTAAGCTTAAACTTTGTGTTGATCCAATGTGCGATGCCGGCAAGACCCGACGTATTGGAAATAGCACATATTACGGGTCTGTTGAGGAATTTCTCCGTATCAAAAATGTTGTATATCTCTTCGTTTTTCAAGAGTCCGTCGGCGTGAACACCCGCCCTTGTAACATTGAAATTCTTTCCGACAAAAGGTGTTCTTTCGGGAATGTGGTACCCGATCTCATTCTCGTAATATTCGGCAAGCTCGGTGATGACTCTCGTATCCATTCCGTTTAAGTCACCGCGAAGCTGTGCATACTCAAATACCATTGCTTCAAGAGGCGTATTGCCCGTTCTCTCTCCGATACCGAAAAGTGACGTATTGACTGCGGAACAGCCGTAAAGCCATGCCGTAGTTGAATTGGCGACCGCTTTGTAAAAGTCGTTATGACCGTGCCACTCAATAAGCTCGTGAGGCACTCCTGCGTGTGTATGAATGGCATAAATGATACCCTGCACAGATCTGGGAATAACGGCACCGGGGAAGTTGACTCCGTAACCCATCGTATCACAGGCACGGATCTTGATAGGTATCTTGTATTCGTCCATCAACTTCATGAGTTCAAGACAGAAAGGTACAACATATCCGTAAATATCGGCTCTTGTTATATCTTCAAGATGACATCTTACGGCAATACCTTCGTCAAGGCAGTCCCTTACGACCGAAAGATAATGATCCATCGCCTGTTTTCTCGTCATCTTAAGTTTTAAGAATATATGATAATCCGAGCAGCTTACCAAAATACCGGTCTCTTTCATGCCGATCTCTTTGACAAGTTTGAAGTCCTCTTTGCTCGCTCTTATCCAGCTTGTGACTTCGGGGAATTTGTAACCCCTTTCCATACATTTGTAAACGGCGTCACGGTCTTTCTGGGAATAAAGAAAGAACTCGCTTTGTCTTATCATTCCGTTGGGTCCGCCGAGTCTGTGAAGATAATCGTATATGGTTACGATCTGCTCGGTCGTATAAGGAGCTCTGGATTGCTGTCCGTCTCTGAATGTGGTATCCGTGATCCAAATGTCTTTAGGCATGTTGTGAGGCACGATCCTGTCGTTAAAAGGAATCTTCGGGATCTCCTCGTACGGGAACATGTTACGGAATACATTGGGCTTCTTGACATCGTCAAGAATGTACATATGCTCCTCTATCTGTAAAAGATTGTTTTTTTCGTTCATGGAAACAGGACGATTGCTGAACATTTCCTCGCCCATATCCGCTATAAACGCCGAATCACTCATTTCAACCTCCAAAAATATACATTTACCATCTTCGTATGATTGTATACAATTATACGATTTAAGTCAACAGTCAGGTACAAAGAAAAAACACCGAAAATCATCATCTGAATTTCGATGTTTTTATTAAAAATACTCAATGTTTCGTTCTTATTCGACACAATTTATCATGCAGTTAGCGGTTTCTTTTTACCTTTGATAAGGATCAATGCAAGTCCCGCAAACAAAAGACCTATCGCAAGTATCAGTTTGGGATTTACAAGATCGCCGGTGTCGGGCGTGTCGTCTAAGTCGTACTTGGAAACAGCCGTTGAATTAAACGCATAAAGCGCATAATGACCCGAATGGGTTGCATCGAATCTGACACAGAGTTTTCCGGCATTCTCCAGTATCGAATACGAAAGGTCTTCAAGCTGACCGTCGTCATCTGTACAGATAACATGAAGGTTGGTCGTCGGAATGTTTGAGGGAAGCACCATAGTGACCGGAAGCTTCTGTTTTCCAAACTTGCTGAGATACACTTCGTTCCCCGGTTCTTTGACCGATATATCAAACGCATAAAAATTACCCGGAACGGTATCACCGTAAATGCGATTGTATGAAGCTTTTACAGCGTTTCCGCCATCGGGACTGTCGGCTATCATAAGATCATAAACCTCACCCGAACCCTCAAACGATACGGGCGTCCCTTTGATCGAAGTATCTTTTTCGTATGCTCCGCTTTTCGCCGTTGCCAGGACACTTTCTAAGTTATTGGCATCAAAATTATAACCTTTTCCGAATATGATGAGCGAATTCGGAACGGTAAAATCAGCGGCTTCCGCTGCCGATAAAGTTGAATCGATGACTTTCAGACGACCGTTAAAATATGAATTGTTCTCTTCGGTAATAATACATATAATTCCCGAAAATCCGCTTAAATCTTTATCAAGTACACTGCCTTTTGTCGATATGTTCTCATTTTGAACTATAGCAACTTTAACACCGCTTAATGCGTCGGTTCTGAAGTTTTCGTTCGTAAGTCTCGATGTGGTGGCATTGTAAGAAACTTTAGGTATTGAGTCACCAAGGAATACCGCAACTTTGCGATCGTCGGACATAACGGTGTTCGAAAGATCAAACGCGCCAAGACCAAGTTCTTCAACTGAAGCCACAACTCTTACATTATCGAGAGGGCAACCGGAAAAAGCACGGTCTTCTACAACTTTAAGATTGATACCTCCGCTTAAAGTTTTTAGATTTGCGCACCCCATAAATGCTTCTTCACATATACGCGTCAACGAATCGGGGAGCGAAACATCCGTGATACCTTTATGATCTTTAAACGCCTCGGGACCGATCTGTTTAACGCCTTCGGGAATCGCAATATGGGAATCTCCGCCTCTGTATGCGACCAATATACCGTCACCGCATATGAAATAGTCGCCGCTGCCGTATTGCATCCAGTTGTCCATCATTCTGGTATTTGCAAATGCAGCCGGTTCAATATTCGTTACCGTCGAAGGTATGGTTATCTTCGAAAGATCGTCGCAATGATAAAACGCACCGTAACCTATTGAAGTAACCGATTCCGGTATCACTATTGATGTAAGTCCCGAGCGGGCAAAAGAAAAATCACCGATCTCTGTAATACCCGCATCAAATTCATAATCCTTTAAGGAAGTATCTGCATAAAATGCCTTGGCGGCGATCTTGTTATCTATCACCGCAAACTTGGGCAAACTGATCCCCTTTCCTCTTGTCTCGGTATCAAACAGTTCCGATCCTTCCGGATACAGGGAAGAATATGACGTATCATTTGAAACAACGCGATCCGAAACAACGGTCTGCTTTGTATTGTTAATAAATACTACGGCTTTACGACCCACTACTACCGTTTCTCCTATCAGTCCTTCGCCCGAAACATAAGAATTGGCGAAGTCTTCAATATTTTTCGGTACATTTGTGGGCTCATATATCGGAGTCTCAAAATTGGGATTTGAAGGATCGTTTGAAGAAACGGAATTGTCTCCGAGCGAATCGGAAGTATTGCCGTTTGGATTGTTTTCTTCGTAATCGATCAAAGCTGCCTGACTTCTGTCAAGATTTTTAAACCAGTTTGCCGCATAGGAAAACTCGGGAGCGTCAAATTCAAGTCTGGGGCATCCGTCAAAAGCCGTACCATGAATATAGGTAACGGATTCGGGAACAGTCACTGCGGTAAGATTTACACAGTTTTCAAATGCTTTGGCGTCGATATTGTTTACCGAATATGGGATGGTGACAGTTTTAAGACCTATGCAATTTGAAAAAGAATAAGCGGGAATGTCCTGAACTCTCGGTGAAACAGTGACAGCATTTAAGTTTTCACAGCCGTAAAAAGAATACGGAAGAATATACTCTATCGTATCGGGCATGGAATAAGCGGATTCCTTTTTACCCTGAAGCACTCCGTACAGTTTTGTTTTGTCTTTATTGTAAATTGCTGAATTTTCGCAGGAAAATTTTGAAGAATCGATCTTTATCTCAGAAAGGAGCGGACATCCGACAAAAACACCCGCACCCAGCTTTTTTAGTCCCGATCCTATCTTTACTTCGCTTAATGCACTGCAATTACAAAAAGCAGCCGTATCGATAGTTTCAACCGAATCGGGGATCGTTACTTTGGAAAGGTTGTTACAGCCGGAAAAGGCCGCATATCCGATACTTTCAACACTATCCGGAATAACAACACTTGAAATATAGGCATTGTCAAGAAAAGCTTCCTCTCCTATCTCTTTGATCGTAGCAGGAATAGACACGGCTGACGCCGTGCCTGTATATTTGACCAATTTATTGCCGTCAAGCAAAAAATCTGTTGTTGATGCGGTATCTGCATCAATAGTCTCAGACGGAATTACATAAACTATCAAAGCCGCAATGATGAGAACCGCACCGATTATCTTACGAATAATGCCTCTTTTCATTTGTGCTCCGATTTATGCGTATACCTGTGCTTTTCCCGGACGCTTGTCCTTTATGAAGAACAAAGCTATCGAAAGTGCAAACAGACCGATGGCAAGTATCCACTTGGGATGGAAATCACCTGTCTTGGGTGTTTCATCGTATGCCGTACCCTGTGAGAGATTTCCGGTATCGACATAGATCGTATAAGGTGAGAAGTGAGTCGCCGTAAATGTAACACAAGGAACACCGTCGATCGATGTAAATCTCGGATTGAGCTTATCAAGACGCTCATTGACCACGCCCGCAACTTTGTTGTTGCCGGCATATGCGGTAAGTGCATCGGGAATGGGAACGGTTATCGTGATCGAAAGACCGGTAGTATCTGTAATCTTTGTTGATCCCGTAGAATCGTAAAGGCTTATATCCATTGCACTGTACTTGATATTGTCAAGATTTCCGTATTCATTGATAAGAGCTTTCTCAACAGCCTGAGTAGCTGCAGACGATTCGGAAATCCTTATTACATAATTGTCTGTTGAACCGTTTACGGTTGCCGATGCAAGCGATGTATTGGAAATACCGGGCTTTGAAATCAATACGGTATTCCCCGCATTGCCGTTACCGTTTGCGTTGTTCGAAGTTCCGTTGCCGGAGTTCGAAGAAGAATTCGACGAACCTGCGGGCGCAGCCTTAAACGTAGCAGAAACAGCCGCATTATGTGCCGGCATGGTAAGCGTTGTTGCGGCAACACTTACACTTGCGATACCCAGATCCTGTGTTTCGGGAACCCACTTGTCAAATACCTGTCCTGTGGGAGGATTGGTACATGTGATTATAACTACGGCACCTGCCGCATAACTTCCCGAACCGTTACCGTTGGTTACGGTAAGCGTATAGAATGTGTTCGAAGCACTTCCGCCGCCGTTATCGCCACCGTTGTTACTTCCGCCGTTGTTGCTGCCTTCGTTTCCGCTTCCGCCGTTGTTACTTCCGCCGTTATTGCTTCCGCCGTTGTTACTTCCGCCGTTGTTACTTCCGCCGTTATTGCTGCCTTCGTTTCCGCTGACATCGCCGGAGCCGCCGTTATTGTTTGTCTTAAGTCTGTACGTTGCAACAATGATAGTATCGCTTTCGATATTTGTAAGCGGCTTATTCCAGCCGGTAAATTCGTAACCGTCTCTTACGGGATCGGCAGGAATATCTTCAAGTTTAATACTCTCACCCTTTACAACATATATAAGTTTTGATATTTCTCTTCCGTCGTAGTCCATAAACTGAACTTTAACGGTATCGTCAAGTACTTCCGATACATCGGCTCCTATGTCGGCCGCGGCTCTTCTTACTGCGGAATCTTCATAAGAAATAACTCTCGGAGAAGTAGGTGTTTCACTTTTCTGACCGAATGTATCATTGGGAAGGTAAACCTCCTGACCGTATATAACAAGTTCAACGCCTTCCATCGTTCCTTTGAATGCATCGTGACCGATAGACTGAATATTTTCGGGAAGTATTACCTGATTAAGCTTGTCACAGTTTTTAAAACAGTTATCCGGAATGGATTTAAGCTTTGGAACGCCGCGAAGATCTACACCTGTGATATAATCACAGTCTTCAAATGCACCCGGAAGGATCTCGCTCACACCGGCAAGCAGCTTATCATCATCGCTCGGACGAACCTTATTGCTGCCCACGAGGCGGCCTCTTGACGAAAGCACTTCGATGATCTGAGTATTTCCGTCACCGTCTTTACCGTATACTATACCGTTTTCACACTGATAAGCATCAGAATTGCTGCCTATCGAGCTTAGGTTGATACAACCGGTAAACGGAGCAATACCTAACTCATCAAGGTTATCGCCAAGATTGAGCGAAGTAAGTCTCTCACAGCTTTGGAAAGCATAATCGGGAAGATAATCAACCGTATGAAGCGTTATGGACTCAACACGGTCATTACCGATCGATTCCTGCTCAAGTGAATTGTTTGAAGGATACTCTCTCTTTTTTCCGTCGCCATCTGTATATGTACCGTAATAGCCGTTAAAAAGACCGTATGTCTTATAGTCGGCATAATTATCCTTGGCAAGAAGATATTTCGATACGTTGCTTGAATTCGATGTTGTGGGCGAAATACCGGCTCCCAAAGGAGAAGTATTGTTCATGAAGCCGTTGGCATCAATAGATTTTACGCCTGCCGGAACATCGATATTCAATACCGAATTTAAAAGCTGTTCCTCCGGAAGAGTCAGCGAATATGTAAATTCCACATTGCCGGAAGTATCCATCAATTCTTTTCCGAGATTTTCAAATCTCGTTATAAGATCGATGGGATAATCCGTTCCTTCAACGGTTACTTTGTCACCTTCAGTACCGGAAAGTTTGTTTAACTGCTCATAATGAGGATAATCGACCAAAGTGGGAAGATTATTTCTGTTATCCACTATTACGGTCAGATTGTACGGATTGCCTGTCTGATAGCATACACGGGTTCCGAGCTCGGGATCGACATAGTTTGAAATGTCTGTAGCCCATACGAAAGGACCGTACTGATCGCTTATGGGACCTTCAAAAGTAAGTTCATCGGAACCGGTACTGAAAGCATTCTCTCCTATGTTAGAGACGGGAAACGAAGCATATCCTCCCTTGGGAGAATTAAACTTGACATAAGTAAGTTTCGGACAGTTTTCAAATGCCGAGTTACCTATCTTATTGACCGAATTGCCTATCTCGACTTTTTCAAGCAGCGAACAGTTTTTGAATGCATCTGGAGCTATCTCGGAAATGGTATTGTCGGCGATCTTTAATGTCTTGATATAAGGATGTATCGTTTCATCAGAGAAACAGTTTGAATCGATTCCCGTTACTTTCGTATCACCGACATATTCGGGGATAACAAGATCAAGACCGTTGGTCTGTGCATCGAGCTGCATTGAAGGCGTTGCATACTGACATGATTTCAGAACGCCGTTATCGTCAATGATCAGAATATACTGTCCGTTACTGATCTCAACCTGCTCTTTACCGTTTACGTCTATATAAATATAAGGAATCTCATTCCCGATACCGCTCTTAAGCCCCCAGGTTGACTTTCTGGGAGACGCGATATTACCGGTTATATCGAGTTCAGGTCCGTATACGCAAAATTCTTTTGACTGAATGGTGTCAAATATAGTTCTTTTAGTGGTGCCGTCATCGTATATACCGTACGTAACATAACCGCATGAACCGTCACGGTTATCAGGGAACCTTACGTCAAGCAGTTTTACGTCGTTAAAGAATACACCGAAAGGAAGTGTGACCGGACCGTTTTTGCCGTAATCCGCAGGCATAACAACATGCTGAAGATTTGTACGTCCGGCAAGGCAGAAATTGCCGATGGGATCGCGGTCTGTATCAACGGTTCCGTCGGGAAGCTTTTCAGTCACACCCGTACTTATATGTGAAGGGAACTCAAAAGTAAGAAGATTTCCGGCCACGCCTTTCATACAGGCGAAGCAGGCATCTCCCAAACGGGCAATATTATTCGAAAATTGAATATCGGAGATAGCTATGTCATTGTAAAAAGCAAAATCACTTATGTTACAAGGCTGATTAATCGCAGACAAATCTACCGTTCTTAATTTCAAACACTCTGCAAATGCACCGGGACCGATATACTGGATAGACTGTGAAAGACGTATCGATTCCATCATATTACAACCGTAAAAGGCTTCGGTACCGATATTTACAGTAGTATCCTTAATGTCAACCGTCCTTAATTTGGTACAGTCTTTAAATGCCCTGTTTCCGATATCCTGAACGTTATCGAAAGCGATCTTTTGTACGAACGATTTATTAAAAGCGTAATCGCCGATGTACTTTACTTCAGAGCCAAGATACAATTCGGTAACATTGGACGTATTTTCAAATGCGTGAGCACCGATACCTATAACGGAAGTCAAAGAATCGATCCTGAAGCCGAGAGCGTCGTTATTGGAAGGGGTCTCACCGTCTTCGGGATTGGGCGTTCCCATGGGAACATACACATATTTGTTTTCAAGACTGCCTGTGGTTCTTGAATCTTTAACAGAGACAAGATGGTAATTGTCTCCCAGAAGTTTATTGTAATAATCGGGATGCATCTCGCAGAAGTACTTATACAGACCGTCATTGTTAAGCGGGATGTCGGCAACCCAGAAATCACGACTGGGATTGAGCAAAGTAGGATCGACTACCAACTTAGGATTGTGAGCGGGATCTCCTATCGAAATCGGAGATGCAGAGGAATATGTATTTGTATATGAAGGAAGTGCAGGCACTTCAAGAGTCTGCGTGGGCGGAGTCGTCTCGGGATGCGAATTATAATACTCCCATGCGGTCATATTGTCATCATATGCATCCATTGCATTTTTGAAATCGTTAAATTTCTGAACATCACCCTGCCATGCGGCATATTCGTTTTTATAGTTGTTGTAAGCTGTCGGGAAATATCTGCTTACCCAATAATCGTCCGTGGTGTTGTCTGCCTCATTGGCGGCATTGTAATGCTCCAGGTGGAACTTACTCTTATGATTCATGTCAGACGTATTGGTAGCGGAACCCGACAGTCTGTTAAGTGTGGCATAATCGGTGTGATTTTTGGCTGCCTGATGAGCCGCAACATAACTGTCAAAGAAAGACTGTTCCACGGTAACATACGATAAAGGCAAAGCCGTCTTTACCGAAACCGCACCCGATGCATATGTATCGTTATACTTTGAAATTATAGCTAAAGCGTTACCGTTAACGATCTGTGAATATACTTTAAACTGCCAGCTGAGATCGTACGATCCGTCTGATTGACGACGTATCATAAATGTCTTGGGATAAGAATCCTGTCCCGAAACATCATTATAGAACTGCGCAAGATCTATGGATGCCAAAGACTGATCGTAATATGAAAGATCCGTATTGTCGGTCGCTTCTACACCGTAAGTGTATGTTGTGGGTTTTCCCGCCACGCTGCCCGGAGCCACATAAGCTCTTGTGGGTGTTGCCGGTATGGCAGCTACCACAAGTGAACTTACCATACATACACCCGCAACGGATTTACGGATGGTCCTTTTCAACTTTCTTGATAATGTTTTCTTTTTCTTTGCTGTTGCCATGGCTTCTCCCTTACGATAAACAAAGAACTAAAATCTTAAATCGAATGATCATTTTATCTTTTTTGCAACTACGGCAAACCTGCCGTTTTCTTCCTGATAATCACATGTTGAAAGAGTTATCAGTCTGTCTCCGTACACGGCCGTCACGCCGGTATCGTAAATACTTAGTTTGCTCATCTCTTCCATCGCCGAATCAAATTCCGCTTCGGAGTTGGCATCGATGAACTGATAATACTTAAAAGTTATCTCATCGGCACTGTATATATGTGTTCTGAAAGCATACATCACTTCATACGTGCCTTTTTCGTAAATCGTATCGAACTGAATGTATTTGTGCTTTTCGTAAAACTCTTTATTGCCGTATTTGACAAGTGAACCGAACATTTTGCCCGAATTCATATGATGTCCGTAAATTATATAATTGGTGTTTCCAAGTATCACATCACAATTGCAGTCAAGAAAAATGCATCCGTTGGCATCTTCTTTCTGATCGAAATTATGTTTTAGATAATACTCGTTGTTGACCGTCTGCATTACAGGATAATCGATCTTTGTATCGTCGATCTTGATCCAGCCTATAAGACTTTTGTTCTTGTTGTACAAAGCCTTATATTCATCAAGTATCTCCGGAATCACGATCTCCTGAGTGTACTCCTTTTTTAAAACGGTCTCGACCGAAATGAACGAAGCAGCCGAGGAATCTTTAAGTTCGGCCCATTCGCCTGCCGAGCGTTCCGCATTTCTTGCATCAATCGTATATTTTACAAAATAACCGATGCAGCAAAGAGAAATCAAAACAAGAAAAACAACCAGTATCGTCCTTTTACGGTTCTGCCGGTTAATCTCTTTCAATACTTCTTTGCTTACAACAACATCCTTTGACGCACTCTTTTTACCTTCTTTGGTTTTTAAAGAATTGTTGCCGGTCTTAGAATGACCCTTTTCATTATTATCGGCATTTCGGGGAGAATTCTTAACCCCGTCGGATTTAATTGTCTCCTTTTTTATGCCCTTTTTCATATTCGAATAAAGTTCGAATATCTCGTCGTCAAATCTCCTTCCTATCTCGGAAGAAAAGTTTACCGCCTGAAGCTCACTGTACAGGTTTTTCAGACCTTCATCGGTATTTATATCAAACAGTCGTTTAAGCCGAAGGATTGTTTCTTTATCCTTGCAGGCAAGATCATATTCTTCCTGCGTTCTGAATTTAATGCCGTCAAGTTCAAGCATAACTCAATATAATCCACCTAATCATAGCATTATACACATATCATTGTACTATATATTGCACATTTATCAAGTATTTTTTCAATATGTAGTTGTTTTGGTTTTAACATTGATCAGAAAATACATGCATCAAAAAAGGGCCTTATTCTTCAAGGCCCTCAATGATCTCCAATGCTTCGGCATAATATCTTATAAATCGGTCCAGATTATCGGGATCGACGTCGAGTTTTCCCGATCTGTAAACCTCTACCATAGGCCGTACCTCTTCGTAAATCTTTCCAAGACCAAGATTTGCCGTTACGCCTTTTAGTGCATGCATCGCTTCAAACGCACCTTCGACATCTTTAGCTTCGGCTGCTTTTAAATATTTATTATAATTTTGGTCGGAAAGAAACTTCTTCAGAAAACGGACATACATCTCTTCACTGTCCATAAAGCGTTCCATCGTTTCTTCCAGATTCACACCCATACGGTTATATTCCGAAATATATCTCAGTGCCATCGCTGCCTCCCTTCCTCCGATATTGGAATAAAAAAGTACAAAGGGGTTAAAACCCCTTTGTACATAAAAATATCATGCATCAACGTTACTTTCCGCAACTTTGGCAGCACGTTCTTTAACCTGTGCCTCCTGAATATCCGAAGGAGCCTGCTCATAACGATCAAATTCATATTCGTACTCGCCGCGTCCTCCTGTCATCGAACGAAGATCTGTACAATATCCGTGAAGACTCATCATCGGAACATTGGCTTCAATGATCTGACGTCCGCCGGGAATAGGGTTCATACCGAGAACACGTCCTCTTCTCTTATTAAGATCACCCATAACATCACCGGTATAAGAATCGGGAACGTTAACCTTAAGTGAAGCAATAGGCTCAAGAAGTATGGGACCGGCTTCCATAAAGCCTTTCTTGAACGCCTGACTTGCCGCCATCTTGAATGCCATTTCCGAAGAATCTACGGGATGGTAAGAACCGTCATACAAAGTAGCCTTTACTCCGACAACCGGATATGCCGCAAGAGGACCTCTCAAAACAGATTCCTGAAGTCCCTTTTCAACTGCGGGGAAGTAGTTCTTGGGAACGGCACCGCCGACAACTTCTTCTTCAAAGATATAAGGTGTTGTTATATCTCCGCTGGGTTCAAAACGCATCTTAACATGTCCGTACTGGCCGTGACCACCTGACTGTTTCTTGTACTTGTATTCCACATCGGAATTCTTCTTTATCGTCTCTCTGAATGCGATCTTGGGTTTTTCAAGTTCAACTTCAACTTTATATTCGTTCTTAAGTCTTGAAACCGCAACATCGAGTGCCATATCGCCCATCGCATAAAGGAGCATCTGTCCGTTCTCGGAATCGTTGACACTCTTTAAAGTGATATCTTCGTGCATCATCTTCTGAAGAGCCTGTGAAAGCTTGTCAACATCGCCCTTATTGACGGGCCTGTATCTCATATAAGTATAAGGTTTCGAGATCTCAAACATACCGTATTTGATAACATTTGCCTTTGTGGAAAGTGAGTTTCCGGTACGGGCGCTTGAAAGTTTCGGAATGGCTCCGATATCACCCGCATGAAGTTCGCTTACTTCTACGGGCTTATTTCCCTGAAGCGTATAAAGTTTTGAAACTCTTTCTTCAATGTCTTTATCCACGTTGTAAACCATGTCATCGGCTTTAAATACGCCCGAGCATACTTTGATAAGCGAATACTTACCGATGAAAGGATCGACGATCGTCTTAAAGATAAATGCCGATTTAGCCTTTGCGAAATCAAAATCAGCCGGGAATATCTCATTGGTCTTCATTGAGATACCTGCGATCTTGCAGTTCTCGGGACTGGGGAAGTATTTAACGATATCATCAAGCAGTGTATAAATACCATAGCAAAGAAGGCTTGATCCCATAGTCATGGGAACTACGCTTCCGTCGATGATATTGGTACGAAGCGCCGAACGTATCTCCGCATCCGAGAATGTATCTCCGGAGAAATATCTGTCCATAAATTCTTCGCTCGTCTCGGCAACTGTCTCCATCAAAGTATCTCTGTACTGCTGAAGGTTTGCTTTCGAATATTCGGGAACGGGTATCTCAACGGCATCTTTACCCTGCCATTTGTTACCTGTCTCGGATATGACGTTAACGTAACCGATAAGTTTTTCGTTTTCACGGATAGGAAGATGGAAAGGAGCCATGCGCTTTCCGTACTTCTCGGTCATAGTCTCGACTACATTCTTATAAGATGCATTGTCGATATCCATATCGGTAACAAAAACAAGTCTGGGAAGCTTATGCTTTTCGCAAAGATCCCATGCCTTTTCTGCGCCTACTTCAAAACCGGACTTTCCGGAAACGACGATAATGGCTGCATCCGCAGCGGCAACCGCTTCTTCAACCTCGCCTACGAAATCGAAATAACCGGGTGTATCCAAAAGATTTATCTTAGTACCTTCCCACTCTATTGAAACAAGAGAAGTGTTGATCGAAAACTTTCTCTTCTGTTCTTCTTTTCCGAAATCGCTGATGGTATTTCCATCGTCGATCTTGCCCATACGGGATGTAAGACCCGCAAGATAAGCCATTGCTTCAACAAGGCTCGTCTTACCGCATCCGCCGTGACCTAACAGCACAACATTTCTGATCTTGTCTGTTGTGTAAACATTCATAATCAATAACCCTCCAAATACATTTATTGGACACTTTCCTAAGAAACGACCTTGGGAATATTGTACTAAAAATTCGCACAATAATCAATAAAATTATCAAAATTCACAAAATATTTAGAATGAAAAAAAAGGCCTCACACAATTTGTGTGAGGCCTTTAAAAATCAGTCACTATTTTGTTTCTTCTTCAACCGTCTGGTATACTTCGATCCTTGCGGCATCCATTTCGGGCATACCTATAAAGATTGCACCGTAAACAAACATATTGCCCTTCTTTTC
>JAILEQ010000117.1 GCA_024687305.1 Lachnospiraceae bacterium
ATTTGTTATTGAAAATGAGACAGATGAACCGCTAAACTGCGACCCCGAAAAATTATGGGAGCCTTTTGAAAAGGGAGATAACTCAAGAGGCGACAGGACAGGCTCGGGATTGGGACTTTCGATAGTTAAAAATATCTGTAACATTCACAGGTTAAGGATTAAAATCACATGTGAATGCGGGAAGTTCAGGGTGACGATCAGCTGATCTTTCGTGATTCCTTCTGCGGTGGATTGTCATTTTAACAGGAGTATATAATTTTTCATGAAAAGAATGCTATGAATGATAAGATTTACACTTTTTCGGAACTGCGAGATATAATACTGCCAATAATAACAAAATATAAGGCCGACAAAGCATTTCTATTTGGTTCTTATGCAAGAAACGAAGCAAATAAAGATTCCGATATAGATGTTCTTGTTATCGGAGGCGACAGATTTGATACGACGGATATTTTCTGTATTGCTGATGAGTTGCATCGCGCTTCCTCGAAGAAAGTTGATGTTTACGAAGAAAGCGAGATCGGTCCGGCGTCGGCATTTTATAATAACATTTTGAAGGATATGGTCAAATTATAGGATGAATTATAGCTATTTACATGATATAATATAGTCAAATGGAGGTGGCAAATATGACTATAGATACCAAAGCTATGATTTCCATAACTGAAGCAAATCAGAATTTCTCCAAAGTGGCCAGACTTGTTGATGAAAATGGAACAGCTGTAATCCTTAAGAATAATGTTCCGAAGTATCTGGTAATAGAGTTTAGTAAAGCAGAAGAAAGTATGACTGCATCTGACGAGGATGTGCTTGCTGTCTCAAAAAGACTGCTTAAAAAGAACAAAAAGGCATATGAGGTTCTTGCTAAATGATCAGACTGAGTAAATAGCAAATATTAATGCTCCATTCTCAGTTGATTGAAGAGTTTGCTGGAAGTGATGGTGTAAGAGATATGAATCTCTTTGAATCTGCTATTGAAACGCCTTTTCAATCATTTGACGGAATGGAGTTATATCCAACTATACAGGCTAAAGCAGCAAGGCTGGCATATGGATTGATTAAGAATCATTGTATGATTGACGGAAATAAACGTATTGGAGCTCATTCGATGCTGGTATTTCTTGCGCTCAATTCAGTTGAATTGAAATACATACAGAAAGATTTGTATGAAACAATTCTTTCAGTTGCTGATGGAACCCTTGATTATGATGGACTTCTGAAATGGATTCTGGAACATCAGATTTTATAATTGATAGTGCATTTTTATGCGTTTTTGGTTCAAACATTTGCCTCGGAAAAGCGGTTCAGAAAGTGGTTCAAAAGAAAAGACTAGACCGACAACCTCCTTTCTGTCAGTATTTATGCGGCTTTCCGAGGTTCGGTTCCGGTCGCCGGCATTGATTATATAGACTACAAATGTTGAGTTCACAGCATTTGTAGTTTTTTTATTATCTATTTTCTCATCTTCATACTTTAAGAAATGTTAAGAAATACTAATATATGATTAATGCTCTTGCTTGAAAGTCATATAAATGCAACAATTGTAGCAGAAGCATGAACGGAGGATGTTGCATGTATAACATTTTGATTTGCGATGATGAAGAAGATATAGTTTTTGCACTTAAGATCTATCTCAAAAATCCGGATTACTGTTTCTATGAAGCACATAACGGCAAAGAGGCACTGGATATCATAAAAGAGCAACATATGGATATTCTTTTGCTTGATCTGATGATGCCTATCATGGATGGGCTGACTGCGATGAAAGAGATCAGGAAAGTGAGCAATCTTCCAATCATCATTCTCACCGCCAAAGGCGAGAGTATAGATAAGATAATGGGATTTGATGAGGGCGCGGATGACTATATCACCAAACCATTCGATCCGATCGATGTTAAGAATCGTGTTAGCGCTCAGATAAGGCGATACACATCGCTTGGGAGCAGACCCGAGAGTGGATCGGATTCTGTCATAATGATGAACGGAATTGTGCTGGACGATTCAAAGAAAAGCGTCACGGTAAACGGTGAAGAAGTATCGCTTACTTTTTCGGAATTCGAAATACTGAAGCTTTTGATCAGTCATCCTCAAAAATGCTTTTCGCCAAAGGAAATATATAAAGAAGTGTGGAAAGAAAATGCCTGCGGCAGTGAACGTGCTATCGCGGTCCATATAAGACATCTTCGTGAAAAGATTGAGATCAATCCCGCCAATCCAAGGTATATAAACGCTGTGTGGGGTCAGGGTTACAGATTTCTGGGAGGATTAACATGAAGAGATTTAAAGATATAATCATCATATTTTCTGTTTCATTTTTGCTTTTGGTAGGTGTTGCAGGAACAGCCTTTTTTGGATCGACTTTGATCGACAGATTAACCGGACGCCATGAATATTATAAGAAAGCGGTCATGCTTTCAACCGTTTCGGTGGCTGCAGAGAGTGCTTTAAGGAGTAAACTGTTGGAATATGTTTATGATAATCAATACGCTGAACTTACAGGGTTTGCGCATGACACAGGCTTCTATTTCATTCTCCACAGAGATAACGGACCGGGGATCAATAATGTCAATCCATCCGTGGTCGAGAGAGCAAATGAAAAAGTCACAATAGAATTGACCGTTAAAAAGTCTGTTGATATCGTTCCGCAAAGGGTTGTTTCTGGAAATTCGGAAAAATGGATATATGAGGAATGGCTTTTTCTGTATGATGATAACAAAATTGTATATATAGGCCTGCTGGTTTCCTTTATAATAATGCTTTTGTCATTGATAACACTTTTTGTTACTTCGCCGGCAGTATATAAAATCTGGTTTTTCCTGATAGTCGTTTCACTACTCGAGATAGCGTTTCTGTGGTTTTACACAGAAATCATTTCGAATAAGCTGCTTACTGTTTTTCTGATCGAAAAAATAATTCTGGGCACCATCCTCACGTATTTTGCTCATCAATTGACCCGGTTAAAGCGAGGAATAATAAACATCAATGAAGAAGATAACGAGAAAAGATCGTGTAAAGTTACATCATTTCCTGTTACCCTTCAGCCACTTGCCGAGAGTATTAATAATGCGAAAGAAAAAGTTGCGAGCGTGATAGAAGAAAAGACCAAGAGCGAGAGGTTGAAGACCGAACTGATCTCAAACGTATCTCACGATATCAAAACACCGCTCACATCGATCATTAACTTCTCAGATCTTATTTTCCATGAGGATACAGAGAATGAGAAGATCAAGGATTATTCAAAGCGTCTTTACGACCAGTCGATTCACATGAAAGGTCTGATGGATTCTTTGATAGAGGCATCAAAGGCATCTGCCGGAGCGGTCGAGATAAACCTTGAACCATGCGGGATCGATACGCTTATCGAACAGTGTGTGATCGAGTACGAAGAAAAACTTAAACAGAAAAAAATAGAATTGGTGACGGAGATTCCTAACGAACAGCTTTCCGTTAAAGTGGATACAAAAGCCATGAGCAGGGTGATCGATAATCTGCTTACAAACATATGTAAGTACTCTATGCCGGATTCACGTGCTTACATCACGGCCAACACGGCGGGAGACAAAGTGATCCTGCGTTTCAGGAATACGTCGGCCGAGCCTATAAACATTTCACCTGATGAACTTACCGAACGCTTTGTGCGCGGAGATCTGTCGAGGCATTCGGAAGGTCATGGCCTGGGACTGTCGATAGTCAAGAGTCTCATGGAACTGATGGACGGGGAAACAGAAATATCCGCAAGATATGATGTTTTTGAAGTCAGCCTGATAATACCGCTTCAAATACCATCAGCGTAGTTATCGTTTAAACCAAAAACTTCGCCTGTTTTCACCATTTTCGTTTCATACCGGTATGTTGAATGGACAAACTGCTTTGGCTACATGGCAGTTTCCGATGTGGGTGTCTCAAGCAGATAAATATGTAGATGATGGCATTTTTTGGCAGGTATCGTAAAGGCCAAGTTACAAAATAGTTTTGAATATAAACGGTTGAGCAAGGAATACAGTCAGAAAGGATCTTAGTTGATTGACTATGTATTATCATGCAAGGTAGTCAGGTGATTAAACGAAATGCTCCGACAGTTTTCACTGTCGGAGCATTTATGTCTTTGCTTATTGATCGAGTTCTTTGAGCGTTACGTTAAGAACTTCAAATATCTGTGCCATTCTTTTAAATCCCGCGAGACCGCCGGGTTCTTTCTTAAGAACTTCGAAGCAGTCCGCATATGTCGCTGAGGCTGTATCTACGGCATTTATTCTAAGGACATATCTCTTTCCCTCATGTGAGAACATACAATTCTTTGCCACTCTGTTGTCTGCGAAGAGATCTTTCATGATATCGGGTGTGAGACAGATATTGTCACCAAATTCGATATTGATCTCTTTTGCATTCGGATCCGCCTTAAGCGCCGCAGTAATGAGTGCGGCTACGTTTACGTCCGCGATGCATGAACGCTCGGTGTATACAGGAGGCTCTTCCTTGGGAGGCTGCTCATTCTTGAAAGTTTCTTTATTTGTCTCATCACTTGTGGTTTCAGGCTCTGTGACTTTGTTGGGATCGGGTATAGTGCGACGAACGGTAACGCCGTTGCCGGGATTGGCCTTTATCTCTTCAACCGTGGTTCCTGCGGCAAAAACAGTAACACTTCCCGTGTCATAAAGACCGGATATATCGAGCACTTCGATACCGTTAACCGGTACACCATTATCTGTATCGCTCGGATTACTATTCGTACCACCTTCACCTATAGCTGCGCCTTCACCTATACCCATAAATAAATCGCCTGCCCCGCCTGCCGCATATACGATCGCGTCATTACTTATCGTTATTGATGATCCGTTTGAATAACTTCCGCCGCCGATTCCTGCTCCTTCGCTACCACTGACTGCAATTATATTTCCTCCTGTTATTGTTACGTCTCCGATTGCGTTCAGACCACCACCGATTCCGGCTCCTGCAGCACCGACTGCAATTATACTTCCGCCGGATATTTCTACTTTCCCTATGCTGCCTGCGGTTCCACCACCAATTCCGGCTCCACCACCAATAGATCCTTTTGCAGTTACATTGCCTCCGGATATTGTAATGTTGATACCGTCCCCTCCCTTTTTTGGAATATTCGGATTAGTTATAATAGACGATTCTCCGCCGCCGATCCCGGCTCCGCCATCATCTCCGATTGCGGTTATCGTACCATCTTCTATATTGATATCAATTCCGTCTCCTCCTGCACCGCCGCCGATACCGCTTGCCGATGTTCCTGCTTCTGCATTTACTGTGCCATCTTTTATGGTGATATTGCTTCCGTTTCCTGATTTACCTCCACCGATCCCGGCTCCGCCATTCGCTCCCCCTGTTGCAGTTATAGTGCCGCCTTCTATGATAATATTGCTTCCCGATGCGTTTTCTCCGCCGCCAATCCCAGCTCCACATTCTCCCCCCGTTGCAGTTATAGTGCCGCCTTTTATGATAATATCGCTTCCCGATTCTCCGCTTTTGCCGCCGATTCCGGCTCCATCATTACCGCCGATTGCTTCGAGACTGCCCGAAGTTCCATTATCATCTTTAATTGTAAGTGTACCGTCATTTTGTTTTTGAAGTCCGGCGCGACCACAGCCAGATTTAAGGATGTTTGTTCCGTCAAGCTCAAAGATAATATTGCCGGTTCCGACAACCGAGAGCGCTGCTCTATCTTCTTCCCCATAATACGTTTCCGAGGAATCTAAACTCAGATTTCGCAATATTACTGTCTTGTCAGTACCGGAAACAGCTATCAGCTCGACACTGCCATTTTGAGTGTTGGTACCGGATAATATTAGGTCCTCTGTTTCATTGGCCAGATCGATCGACAATCCTTCGGTCAACGATGTTACATCTATCTCTCTTGCGAAAGCTGACAGCGGAAGACACACAAACATAAGCGCTCCCATCGCCGTAGAACAAACTCGTTTTAAAACTTTTTTCTTCATACCTTTTTCTCCCTTGTAATTGTGATGCTTTGTAAATTACCCTTTCATAAAGATAGATACATAAAAGAGGACATTTCCCCCCTCTCAAAAAGAAAATTGTTAAACATAGACAAATTGGGCAGAGGTTTTTTGTGTATTATTGCCAACCGGACCTGTATGGTTAACCCGTATCAGTCTCAATTCACTTCTTAAAAATGACAATGTTCAATGCATATATTTTCAGTCATTCACATGAAAAGGCTGATGGTGTACAATGTTCAGAAGATGTTCCCGCAAAGATCCTTTCGGGAGATATTAGTTCTTACCGGATATCAAGACAGAAAGGAATTGTATCACTAAGACCATGTCCAAAACAGAACGCACCAACGTGATGCGCGTGCTCGATCAAAAGAAAAC
>JAILEQ010000152.1 GCA_024687305.1 Lachnospiraceae bacterium
AAGAACACCGACGTAGGTCAGTTAAGATCGATGTTATATATTAGAGGCGATAAGATAGCCAACTATACCGACATTCCGGTAAAGCCCGAGCCTCCCGAAGAAAGCGATTACGCTACACCCGCCGAATTCGAAGATGCAAAGAGCAGATATCTGGCGGATCTTGACAGATACGAAGCGGACACCGCTTACTACAATACAACGATAGCTCAGTCGATCTGCATGAACATCCAGGCAGAGTTCGATCAGCTCATCCACAACGTGGTAACGACCGTGAATGGTATTCTTGAAGAAGTGGCCGATCCAGTCAGCGGTTATATGTGTGACGATGACGGAACACCTCTTCAGTTATTTAAAAAGGTTTCTTCGGACGGATATTACAAAGATCCCGTTACCGGTTACTATTACGTATCGGATATGGCAGGCAATCCCATTTACGATGCCGACGGTAACGTTCAGTGGAATTACAACGAAGAGATAACAAACGACAGTTACCATACAGAAACGCTTTACTCGATACCAAACCTGATGGTCAATCCCACACTCATCCGTGAAGCCGGAAAGCTTGGATTTAAGAGACCCGACGGAGTAGTTGATTACGATACGGCAGCAAAACTCATAGCAGGATTTGATGCAGACATATACGTACTCAACCCCAACGTAACCACGAAGTGCAGTATCAACACCTATTATTCGAATCTCGTTTCGCAGGTGGCCAACTCGGGTTCGGTATACAAAAATATTTCGGAGTCACAGCAGAAGACGGTAGACTCGATAGGTTATTCAAGAGAACAGGTTCAGGGAGTTTCTTCCGACGAAGAACTCACATCGATGATCAAGTTCCAGAACGCATACAACGCAGCTTCAAGATACATCAACGTCATTGATGAGATGCTTGAGCACATCATAGTATCACTCGCATAAAAGAGGAAAAAGGATGCCTTCACAATTTTTCGGATTAAACATTTCATATACGGGACTTACGGCAGCCAATGCAGGTCTTAATACGGTATCCAACAACATTTCAAACGTGGAGACCGAAGGCTATTCAAGACAGTCGGCAACTCAGGAAGCAAACAGAGCACTCAGAACGTTTACTACCTACGGTTGCGCGGGCGCCGGTGTAGACACCATCGCGATCGAAAGACTTCATGATGATTTCTATGACGCCAAGTATTGGGACAATACCGAAAAACTCGGCGAAGAAAACATCAAAGCATATTATATGAAGAGTATGGAAAACTACTTTACGGACGATGAGCGTACAAGCGGTTTCAATACAACCTTCGATCTTATGTACAATGCGCTCGAAGAACTCGCAAAGAACTCCGGCGATTCATCGGTAAAGGCTCAGTTCGTTAACTACGCTCAGAGCTTATGCGATTACTTCAACACTCTTTCAAATCAGCTTTCGGAGCTTCAGAAAGATATCAACATGGAGATCAAGGATACCGTATCCGAGATCAACTCGATCGCCGAGCAGCTCGCAACACTCAACAAGCAGATAAACGTTATCGAACTTACGGGCGTTAAAGCAAACGAGCTTCGCGACAAGAGAATATTGCTTATAGATCAGCTTTCCGAATACGTATCGGTCGAGGTTAAGGAGACTCCGATCATCGATACCACAAACAACTACGATACCGGCGCAAACAGATATATGGTTACGATAGCCGGCGGACAGGTGCTTGTTGATACCAACGATTACAACACGATCGAGTGTGTTCAAAGAGAAGTATACGAGACCGTTAACCAGTCCGACTGTGTAGGCCTTTACGATCTTAAGTGGTCCACCGGAACCACATTTAATCTTTACAGCACAATGACCGGCGGAAAACTTCAGGGCCTTATCGAGTTAAGAGACGGTAACAATACGGAATTCTTTAACGGAACGGTATCTAAGGTAGATACACTCAACAATGAAGTTGAAGTAACCGTTTCTTACGATTACTTAAAGGATCTTGATAAATGTACTCTTTCTTCCACAGGCGGAAAGATCGCACTCGGAACCGAGGTTTATTACTATTCCGACTGGAGCTACAAACTCGACGGAGATGTTTGCACATATACATTCAAACTCGACAACACATACGGTGACTGCACACTTTCCAACTCGAGAATGAATCAGGAAGCAAAAGTCGGAAAGAGCGTTGATTACCAGGGCATCCCTTATTATCAGGAGCAGTTAAACGAGTTCGTAAGACTTTTTGCAAAGTGTTTCAACAAGATACTCGTTCAGCCCGGAAGCGTTGACAGCTATGGCAATCCCGGAACGATTCTTTTTGCCGGTAACGATCCTTTGGGAAATCAGTACGATTTTGATGATTACTATACAAAAGGCGCGGGCGTGTGCTACTCGTACGATCTTGATACGACAGACGATACGCCTTACTACGATTCATATTATCTTTTGACGGCAAGCAATTTCGCCATCAATGCAAATATCGCTCACGACCCGACAAAACTTGCAACAAGAACCGGACTTACCGACGGCGATTCAAAAGCGGATATAGTGGAACAGCTGCTGGCACTTAAGACCGATGCAACTAAGCTTGTTTCCGATTCGGGTAAAGTCGGATTCAGAGGCGGTTCATCAAGCGAGTTCTTACAGGCACTTCTTTCGGATGTGGCCTTGAACGCTCAGAGATCAAATTCGGGAAAGACATATTACACCACGATGTCGAACACGATCGACAATCAGAGACTTTCGGTTTCGGGTGTTGATTCCGACGAAGAAGCCGTAAGCCTTGTACGCTACCAGAACAGTTACAACCTGGCATCGAAGATGATCCAGACATTTACTGAGATTTACGACAGACTTATTCTCCAGACCGGAGTATAAGCCACCCTTTAAGAGGAGTTGCATATGAGAATTACCAATCGTATCATTCAGAACAATTCACTTACAAATATCAACAATAATAAAGTGCTTCAGGACAATCTTTCCACGCAGCTTGCAACGGAAAAAAAGATTTCCCGTCCTTCGGAAGACCCCATTATCGCACTTCGTTCGTTAAGACTTCGTACGAGCGTAAACCAGACCGAGCAGTACCGCGAAAAGAACGCGGAAGACGCAGAATCGTGGCTTAAGGTTACCGAGGATTCCATCAATACGCTTTCAGAGATCATCACCGATATACGTAAGCAGTACGTTAAGGGGGCAAGTGATACACTTACTACAGCCGACAGAAGGATAATACTCGAAGATCTTCAGTCGCTTTCAGCCGAAATATACAATACCGGTAATGCAGACTTTGCCGGAAGAAGCATTTTCACAGGCTACAGAACGTCTTCATCTCTTACCTTCAAGGATGCTGAAACGACCGACTATACGATCTACGAAAAATTCACCAAGGATAACCTTGATACGATAAACTATGTACACAAAGATTCGACAAGTGAGACCAATGTTTACAGAAAAGATATCACAAGGTTCAGACTTTCGTACGATACTTTAAAAGACGGCGAGAACGCAAGCCTTACGCTCACATTTCCTTCAGACCCCGGCTTAGGCGGCGTAACCGGCTCCATGCAGGACCTTGACGGCGATGGTACAGCCGAGACGTTTGTGGCAAACATTACGCCTACAATGATATCTAAGACGGCTTCTCCCGATCCTTATGAGACCGTCTGCGGCGATGACGATGCGGTAGTATTTGTTCCCGAGACCGGTGAGATTTTGTTCGGTACTTCATTTTCCAATGCACTTGGCGGATCCGAGACGGAGATGACGGTTTCCTATTCTAAGGATAGCTGGTACAAGGGAGATTTAAGACCCGAGCATTACTTTAAGTGCAAAGACAATACAAACGATCTTGAATACAATTTTACCTCTGCACCGGAGGCTGAAATCTGTTATAATATAGGTGTTAATCAGTCTATCCGCATTAACACCAATGCAAGTGAATGCTTCAATCATGATATCGCAAGAGATATAACGGATATCATCGACACCATAAAAGATATCGAAATGTGGGAAACCGAGCTTACGAAGTTGAAAGACGATTACAAGGCTCTTCCCGAAAGCGATCCGGGTCGTGCGGCTTTAAAGACTCAGATAGACGCAATGGAAAAGACGATGACATTCGCAAATAAGAAGCTTTCCGACATGTGTGCAAAGGGCATCACCAAAGCGGAAGGATATCTTAAGAGAAATAACCTTGCACTTACCAACTGCGGTACCCGAAGCAAACGACTTGAACTTATTCAGAACAGACTGGACACACAGCTCGATACGCTTAAAGAACTTAAGTCCGAGAACGAAGATGTCGATATGGCAGAGACTGCGGTTAAGTTATCAAGCGCACAGGTTGCATACGATGCATCGCTTATGTCCACCAGCAAGATATTAAATCAGTCGCTTTTGAATTACCTGTAGGCGCAGGCCTTATAAATAAGGAGGGTTGATTATGACAATTGAAACACGGATCTTTGGAGAGGTTACGATCGATGACCAAAAGATCATCCATTTTGAAAACGGTATAATAGGTTTTCCCGATCTTACCGATTTCGCACTTATCTACGATGCTGAAAAAGGAAATGATGTAGGCATACGCTGGATGCAGTCCATACAGGAACCGGCATTTGCAATGCCTGTAATGGATCCGCTTCTTGTAAAAGAAGACTACAATCCCGAAGTTGAAGACGAACTGTTAAAGCCCCTTGGCGGCCTTGATCCCGATCAGCTTCTGGTACTTGTTACTGTAACGGTTCCCAAGGATATCAAAAAGATGACAGTAAACTTAAAGGGTCCCTTCGTGATCAACGCTGAGACCAGAAAAGCATGCCAGATCATTATAGAGGAAGATATAGACGTCAAATTCCCTGTATATGAGATACTGGAATCGAGAAAGAAGGTGAACTGATGTTAGCATTATCACGTAGAAAAGACGAAGCACTGGTAATAAACAATAACATTGAGATCACCGTGCTTGATATAAAAGGCGAGCAGGTTAAGCTCGGAATAAGCGCACCCAAGGAAGTGCCGATATATCGTAAAGAAGTTTATGTTCAGATCCAGCAGGCCAACAACGAGGCTATGAATGCCGATTCGTTGGAGTCTTTAAAGAATCTGTTTGGTTAATTATTCCTTTTAAAGAGCAAAGGACGGCTTTATGTCGTCCTTTTTTGTCCACTGTATAAAAAATTTTTTGTTTACTGTTAACTTTTCTCTTATATAATCCGATAAAAGATGTAAGAGAAACCCTTTTTTGGTGGAACGGATTCCACAGACAGGAGAATTAGTATGGCACTCGAACCTATTAACAGTATTATGACTATGCAGGCTCAGACGGTTCAGCCTGCAAGCAACAATGCCAAAACTGCAATGGAGTACACGGATGTTTCTATCGCAGAAAACGCGCCCAAGGTTGATGCTACCACAAAAGTGGTAGAAAATGCTTCCGAAAAAGATTCGGACTACAACCGTGAAGAACAGCAGACTCCTTCCAAGGAGAGACTTCATAAGGCCGTTGAAGAACTTAACAAGAAAATGAGTAACTCCGAGGCAATCTTTGGTATTCACGAGGAAACGAACCGGGTAACCATTAAGATCGTTGACAAAGAATCCAAGAAAGTCATCAAGGAACTTCCTCCCGAGAAAACTCTTGACATGATCGCCAAGGTTTGGGAGATCGCAGGTCTTCTTGTCGACGAACGCCGATAATCTAAAGGAGGTACTTATATGCCTACACGTGTAACGGGAATGTTCTCGGGACTTGATACCGAGACTCTTATTCAGGACCTTGTTAAGGCCAAAAGAAAAAAGAACGAAACTCTTTCAAAAGATAAAACAAAGCTTGAATGGAAGCAGACTGCATGGCAGGACCTCAATAAAGAGATCAAATCTCTTTATACGGGAACGCTCAGCAATCTTCGCTATACTTCGGCTTTCAGAAAGAA
>JAILEQ010000171.1 GCA_024687305.1 Lachnospiraceae bacterium
CTGCTCGAAAAGCGGAAAGTGGAAAAAGAGCAGGAAAAGCGGAAAATAAATACTGCCGTAAATCGATTTAATGGGATTTGGGCAGAAAACTTTAGGGTTTTTATATACTAACGCGCAGAAATTTATGATAGAATAGTTTCATCTTGTGACAAACGGAGGATTATTTCCACATGATACTTAACAAAGATACGGTGCTCGTATATGACGCAAATGATCATAAAGGTATCGCAAGAGTCATTAACTGGCTTGCCGATGACTTTTTGAAGGTTTTCGGAGAAAGACCGAAGGTGGTGACTATAGATGAGCTTGAAACACTCAAGGCGGAAAGCGTTATCGTAGCCGGTTCGCCCAAAAGCGAAGATGTGACGGCACTTTTGTATGAAAACGAGATAGATCCCGGTCTTCTTAAAAAGGAAGACGGTAGTTATAAATGGGAAGTGTATGTTAAGGCGAAGGCAAAAGAGTTCAATCCTGACATAAAGGAAATGCTGATAATCGCCGGAAGCGACAAGAGAGGAACGATGTACGGAATCTTATCGATTTCCGAAAGTCTTGGTGTTTCTCCTTTTGTCAACTGGTCCGATGTAACCCCGAAGCATCTTGAAAGCTTTGATCTTAAGGTGGACGAAGTGACCGTTTCGAAAGAGCCTTCGGTAAAATACCGCGGAATCTTTATAAACGATGAGTGGCCCGCTTTCGGTAACTGGGCAACGAAGCGTTTCGGCGGTGTGAACGCGCAGTGCTATCTTGAAGTATTTGAGATGCTTCTTCGAGTTCACGGTAACTATATGTGGCCCGCCATGTGGGCAACAAACTTCTCAATGGACGGCCCGGGAATCAAGAGTGCGGAACTCGCGGATGAGCTTGGTATTGTAATGAGTACATCTCATCATGAGCCTTGTATGAGAACGGGTGAAGAATACAGACTTTTAAGAGGCCCCGAATCTCCTTACGGCGATGCATGGGATTTCACAACAAACCGTGAGGGCATCACTAAATTCTGGGAAGACGGGCTTAAAAGAAATGCCGCTTTCGAAGAAGTGATCACGATGGGCATGAGAGGCGAGAGAGATACCGCTATCATGGCCAATGCGACTTTGGCAGAAAATATCGCTTTGCTTAAGGATATCATTCGTACACAGAATGATCTCATAAGAAAAATAGTAAATCCTGATTTAACAAAAGTACCGAGACAGATCGTTCTGTTTACCGAAGTGGAGAAGTTTTACTACGGTGATGAGAATACTCCGGGTCTTATCGATGATCCCGAAATGGACGGCATTACGGTAATGTTCTCTGACACCAATTACGGATATACGAGAACTCTTCCGACGGAAAAAATGTTAAAGCGCAACGGAGGATACGGCATGTACTACCATGTGGACATGCACGGCGGAGCATACTCTTATGAGTGGATCGGTTCAACATATCTTCCGAGGATATGGGACCAGCTTTCGACCACGTACGATTACGGCGTAAGAGATATATGGGTGGTAAATGTGGGCGATATAGTATCGCAGGAGCTCGAGATCTCTTATATCATGAAGCTGGCAAACGATATCGAAGCTTACGGAAGCACCAATCCCAACAATGCGACCGACTTTATAAAAGAGTGGGTTAAGACGCAGTTTGGCGGATTTTTTGACGCAGGCGATCTTGCCAAGACGGAAGCTGTCATTCACAGATATCAGCTCATTAACGAACGCCGCAAGCATGAGATCATGAACGAGTCGGTTTATCATCCCGTACATAACGGAGAAGCACTCGCTCTCTACACTGTTTGCAAGGATGTGATGAAGCTTTGCGACGAGCTTTTGGAAAAGTGCCCCGAAGAGATCAAAACCGCATTTTACGAGCTTGTTTATTATCCCGCATACGGAACCGCAAACCTTCACAGGACCTGGATGGTTTCGATGTGGAACAAGTTTTATGCAAATCAGAATCTGAATATCGCAAACGATTATTGCGATGAGATAGATGAGGGCATAAAAGCCGACAAGAAACTCATCGATGATTTCCATGCTCTGGCAAACGGCAAATTCTACGGTCACGCCATGAGCGAGCATTTCGGCTTCAGATTCTGGAACGATTCAAACAATCAGCTGCCTACCAGACTGTTTGTTTATCCCGCTTACAAGAAGAGAATGATCGTATCCAAACGCGATGAGATGGCGTATTTTGACGGACGCGAATATACAAAGCGTGAGGCGATCTATTATGATTTTATGCGTCCCGACGTAGCGGGAATAGTTATTTCGGTTTCTTGTGCCAGTGTCGATCCTATCACTTATACGATCGAGAGCAATGCCGAATGGCTTAAGGTAAGCAGCGCAGGCGGCACAACAAGCAAGACAGACTATATCGTTGTTTCAATTGAAAGAGAGATGCTTAAAACGGGTGAATATACCGAGGGTATCGTTACGGTTAAGGATGACGAAGGCAACTTCGTTAAATTCACCTTCCCCGCTATTTTGCTTCCCACACCCGCAAAAGAGGTAATGGGAGCGTTCTTTGAGACCGAAGGCGAAGTGGCTATGGAAGCGCATTCCGCTTATTATGTTTCAAAATCGGATAAGGCTCATTATGAACTTCTGGCTCCTTACGGAAGACACGGAAGCGGACTTAAGCTTTATCCCAACACACTCGATCCGATGAGCCTCGGACTCGAGAATGTACCTTTTGTAGAGTACAGATTTGTTGCCGGACTTGACGAAGAATACAGGGCAGAGTTCATCTTTGCACCTTCACTTCCGGTAAACGATTCCAATTCACAGTGTTTCGGCTTTTCAATAAACGGAGAAAAGATCAACATCGCCGATACAGTACTTGACAGATCAAGACCGATATTCAACAGCCCTCAGTGGGTTGAAGACAATAAACGTAACGCAAAATGTATAACCGTTCCGATAAAGGGCCGCAAGGGTCTTAACGTGCTTCGTTATTATCAGCTTGCCCCGAACCTTATACTTGAGCGTATCGTTTTAAGATCAAAGAATATGCCTCATAAGGATTCCTATATCGGACCTGTGGAAAGTTACAGGTTTATGTAGGGTTTTTGCATAGTGGCAGGACAGTAATGATCTGCAAATAAATCTGTAGAGATTGAGAGCCGAGTACAACATATGGTTGTATTTGGCTCTTTTTTCAACCAAGAATTAACCCGTGCTTGAAAAGAGCTATAGAAAACAACCAAAAGTTTTGATAACATACAATTGGCTCAACCAAGAGTCGAAAGCGGCATAAACGGCCGAACGGGAACTTACATTGGGGTTATGGGATATTTTTATGCAAAAACAGGAGGCTGTGTATGGAAAAAAAGACTTTCTCAAGCACACTTGCTACACTCAGAAAAGAAAAGAAAGTAACACAGGAACAGCTTGCAAATCACTTGGGAGTGAGCGCTCAGGCAGTTTCAAAGTGGGAAAACGGAAGTTACCCTGAAGGTGACCTGATCCCGGCGATAGCAGATTTTTTTGATGTGTCGATCGATTTTCTGTACGGACGAGGTGAAAAAGATAATTCGATCGCGAACATCGTTTTTAATGCGGCGAGAAACTGCTGCATAAAAGATGTTGAAGAAACACATAACGGTGCAAAGCGTCCGACCTTTGCAAAAATGTTAAGAAACATCGAATGGGCTACGCAAAATGCCCCCTGGGTCAACAATAAAAACTATTATGAGCCGCCTCGTTACGAAAAGACCGAACCCAAGATGGCCGCTGCCTTCTTCGATGATTATACGTATTCGTATATGGGTCTGATGGAAAACAATGATTTATATATAAGGCTCAATACCAATCCCGAAGAAGTTTCTTTTGAAGATATTTTAAAAGATACAGACAGGCTGTGCGAATTCTTTAAACTCATATCGGACAAAGATACGATCAGGATGATCGCCTATCTCTATTCGCTTGCACGAAGAGAATTCGTCGGGGCAGAAACGATAGCCGCGGAACTAAAACTCAGTAAAGACAAGGTCGAGAAAACACTTAACGAACTTGTCGAAAAAGTCGGTAACAGTTCGAATTCGCCGTTTCAGACGGTAACCATTGTGGAAGGCGATAAAGAAAAGAAAGCATACGGTACGAATTCACTGTTTGGGGGAGTTTTTATGGCGACTGTAATGATCGCAAAAGAATACGTTGATTGTCCTGCGGGGTTTCAGATGATGATCGACACAACTTCAAGAAGCTGGACAGACAGGAAGAAATTATAAGATAACGGAGAATTGAGTTATGGGAAAGAAAAAGAAAGAAGAGGAAAAAGAAAAAAACAAGTTTCACCGGGTCTACAACCCGCTTTCGAACCTGGCATACGTAGCCGTTCGAATGGTCAGGTCCGACAAAATGACCGCTTTTACGATCTTTTTGTCGGCGGTCTGTACACCTGTTGCCGCTTATCTTTGGACGTTCATGTCAAAACTGGTAATAGATGTGGTAACAAGGCAGGATACGCTTAAAAAGCTCATTATTATCATATGTATCACATTTGTGATACAGGCGGTGGCTACCATGCTCCAGTCTTATATGTGGGCTCAGTGGTGGCGCTATATAGCAGCCAGAACGGATCTGATCATAAAGAAGAATTTAAAGTTCATGACCATGCCTTTTGAGTATCTTGAAGACAAAGATGCGATGGACTGCTATCAAAAGGCCTGCAACTCCGTGGGTGCCAACAATAACGGTATTGAGGGCATGATGCACTTTATGGAAGGCGCTGCCGGAGATTTCTTTGTGGTACTGGCGGGCCTTTTGATAATCGGAACACTCAGCGTGCCCGTAATGGCAGGTCTTGTGGTTCTCGCTTTTATCAATTTCTTTATAAAGAACAGGACCAACAAGATATGCAAAGCAAAGATATGGGATCCGCTTGCAACCTGGTGGCGAAAAGACGATTATCTGATGCGTACATTTTCGGATTTTTCCTTTGCAAAGGATATAAGAATGTACGGCCTTAAAGACTATCTTATAGGCAAATACAAAGAGATAAACGTTGAACGCCTCAATGCCCAGAAAAACAACGAGATCCGTTGGTGGATATGCGGATTTATCGGAAATGTCATTTGGCTTGTTGCATCACTTGGCCTGTATGCATGGCTTATATATTCGGTAGTCAACAAAGACCTTACGGTCGGTAATTTTTCTTTGTACCTTGGGTCCGCGGCAACATTCTTTTCGTTTACAAGAAGCCTTTTTGACAGAGTTACGGAACTGCTGCAAAGAAGCCGCGAAGTCGATGACTTCAGAAGTTTTATGGATATAGTAAAGGAAGGCGAGGCGAAGGGTTTGACGCTACCCGCTTATTCGCAATACGAATTCACCTTCGAAGATGTGTGGTTTAAGTATCCGGGTGCGGAAAAATATGCTCTCGAAGGGCTTGATCTGACGATACACGCCGGTGAAAAGCTCGCCGTTGTGGGACTTAACGGAGCCGGAAAATCGACCTTCATAAAGCTGCTTTTGAGACTTTATGAGCCTACAAAGGGCCGAATCCTTTTGAACGGTGAAGATATCTCCAAATACGAAAGAAGCGAGTATTATAAGCTGTTCTCGCCGGTATTTCAGGATGTATGGATGTATGCGTTCCCGCTCAAAGCAAACGTTTCCATGAAAGATATCGATGAGACCGATGATGACAGAGTAAGAGAGTGCCTTAAAGATTCGGGTCTTGGGGACAAAGAAAACGATCTTAAAGACGGTATAGACACCGAAGTGCTTAAAGTCATCTATGACGACGGCATAGATTTTTCGGGCGGTGAGAAGCAAAAGATAGCGCTTGCCAGAGCACTTTACAAAAACGGTCCCGTCGTGGTGCTTGATGAACCGACAGCGGCACTTGACGCGCTTGCAGAGGCGGAACTTTATGAGAATTTCAATAAACTTATAGATAACAGAACTGCCGTTTACATCAGCCACAGACTAAGTTCCACACAGTTTTGCGATCACGTGGCGATGTTTGTGGAAGGAAAGCTGGCCGAATACGGTACGCATGACAGCCTTCTTGGCAAGGGCGGTGCGTACAGCGAGATGTTCAAGGTTCAGGCGGCATATTACGTTGAAGGGGGTGAAGAGAATGGCGCACAAGAAGCTTGCGTTTGATGACGTTAACAAAGGTAATAAGACTCCTTTTGCCAAAATGACGGCAAAAACGCTTAAGTTTGTTTTTAAAACCGCATGGGAAGAAAGAAAATCGGTCTTTTTGCTCTATACGCTCAAATTATTTGCCGGAGCTCTCGGCGAGATAAAACTGTTGCTGCTTCCCAAACTTTTGATAGACGAGATCGAGGCGATCACATTAAAGGCGGACGTATCTTTGCATCTTCACAATGCGATCGTATATGTGGCGCTTACGCTTGCAGCGGAATTTCTGTCAAATGTATTAATGAATGTGGCAGATTCAAGCCTTAATTATTGTTCGCAGTATTTTGAGCGCATACTTAATTACAAACTGTGTTCAAAGAGTATGGAGATGGATTTTCAGCATACGGAAGATCCGACAGTGCTCAATCAGCAGGAAAAGGCACGAAACGGAATATCCTGGTACAGCGGCGGCATTATCGGAATGCTGGGTGTATTTTTTCAGGTGCTGTACAATATCGCTCTGATGCTTACTTCCGTGACGATATTTGCTTTTTACTGTCCGCTGCTGCTTCCGGTGCAGATACTGGGAATGGGATTTGTAACATATTTTAACTTCCGCAAGCAGAAGATCTCTTATGAGTCGTTCTTAAAGCTTGGAAAGATAAACAGAGTATTCGGTTACTATCTTTTTGAGGTTGCTTCCCAGAGGTTCGGAAAAGACACAAGACTTTACGACGGCAGCGGCCTTATGAGTAAAAGGGCGGAGCAATACGGACATGAAAGTGTAGAAATGTTCAAAGAACGCGCAACGAAGTGCTGCAAGTTTGACTACAGATCGAATCTGTCCAACGCCTTCAGAGACGGTTTCAGTTATCTCTACTTGGGATACAGGACGTTAAAGGGATTTTTGACTTTGGGCGATTTCACGATGTGTATTTCGGCAACCAGCCGACTTTTCCAGAGCCTTCTGGGCATAGGACGGGGTATACAGGATTTAAGTGAAAAGTGCAGTTATGCTTATCAGTTCTTAATGTATCTTGATTACCCGGATGCCATTTCGAAAGGCGATAAACCTGTAAAAGAAGGCGACCACGAGATAGTATTTGAGAATGTTTCATTTAAATATCCCAGAAGTGAGAACTATGTTTTGAAAGACATAAACATCACGATCAAGAGCGGAGAGCATCTGTCGATAGTAGGATTAAACGGCGCCGGAAAGACGACGTTCATTAAACTTCTCTGCAGACTCTACGATGTTACGGAAGGCCGGATATTGATAGACGGGATTGATATCAAGGAATACTCAACAAAGGAGTACAGGAAACTTCTTGCCGTAGTATTCCAGGATTTCCAGCTGTTTGCCTTCTCACTTAAAGATAATGTGGCAATGGGCAATGCCGATGCCGATCTGAGCGAAGAAAAGGTTAAAGATGCGCTTGAACTGTCCGGCCTTTATGAAGATGCGGTAAAACTTGATGCCGGTCTTGAAACGAGACTGTTTAAGAGCTTTGATGAGAACGGAACAGAACTTTCGGGAGGTCAGAGACAAAAGGTTGCCATAAGCCGTGCGCTTTACCGCGATGCTCCGATCGTAATACTCGATGAGCCGACCGCGGCGCTCGATCCTCTGGCAGAGTATGAGATCTATAAGAAGTTTGATACGCTTGTTGGGGGTAAGAGTGCGATCTACATTTCACACAGACTCTCAAGCTGCAAGTTCTGCGACCACATAGCCGTATTCTCGGACAAGACGATAAAAGAGTACGGAACCCATGATGAATTGGTGAACAAAGAAAACGGCATATACGCCGAGATGTTTGCCGCACAGGCGCAATACTACGTGGACGCAGTGTCATAAACGTTTACGCCGACAGATCATATAATTATTTTCCTTATATACCAAAACCGCACCCGCCGGCATATACCGGACAGATGCGGTTTTGGTTTTAAATACGAAAGGGCTGTTCGATCGGGTTAAAAACACGATACGCAGAAATGAAGCATGGTTATGTCAGATCTGGAAGAATCTGATGGTTTCTTCAAGCTCGTGGGATATGTCTTTGATGGCACTTCCCGATTGGGCAACGTTATCAACAAGTCCGGTAACGCTTGAAAGTCTTGAAGTAACTTCTTCGTTGGAAGCTGCGTTCTCTTCTGAGATAGCGCTTAAGTCTTCTGCGGTGGCGCTGATCTTGTCCTTGGACTGATCGAGTGCTCTTACCTTTGATGTGATCTCCGAAACATTTCTTCCCGAAGCATCGATCTCTTCGTTGAGCTTGGTGAACTTATCCTGAGTCTCACTGATGATCTCTCTTTCCTCGAGGATCGACTTGTTAACCTTTTCTGCAAGTTCCACAGTCTTCTTGGACTGCTCTTTGATCTGCATTACGATGTTAGCGATCTCCTGTGCGGAGTCGTTTGACTGAGATGAAAGGTTGTTGATCTCACCTGCGACAACGGCAAATCCGCGTCCCGCTTCACCTGCTCTTGCTGCCTCGATCGAAGCATTAAGTGCAAGGAGGTTTGTCTGACCTGCGATGGAACTTATCATCTCAACCGCTGCGTCTATACGTGATATAGCTTCGTCCGTAAGGGCGATCTGCTTATTGATGGTATCAACCATTTCAACCGATTTCTCGGAGCTTTCATTGACTTTGTCAATGTTTGTTTTTGCTGCGAAGCTGACTTCACTCATCGTCTTACTTGAAGCGTCGAGGCTTTCTGTCGATGAAGTGATATCATTTATGTTGTTACCGATGCTAACGATCTGTTCGGCGATATCCTGTACGCTTTCTGCGAGAGTTGTAGCACCGTGAGAAAGATCTTCCATTGAACTTGCGATGCTTGATATCTCATCATTCGAACTGTTGGAGCTTTCCGAAATGGAGGAAGCTTCCGAGATAAGACTGTTGGCGATCTGAGCCATGGATGTAACCGTATCTTTAAGCTTTTCCTGAAGTTCGTTCGAAGCATCGATGAGCTGATTGGTTTCTCTTAATATGCTTTCGTTGGGATCTTTATCCAAAAGATTTCCGTCCGCTATGGAACTGATATCACAGGATACTTTATCTAACGGATTGGTGACTTTTTTGGCGATCAGTAAAGCAATGACCGTAAACAGCGCAACAAATATGGCGGAAATGGCAAGGTTCTGTGTGGTCATCCTTTTGACGGCTGCTTTGGCATTCTCACGTGTCCTGCCGGCAAATGCCATGCCGACAACATCACCGTTTTTATTAAACAGAGGCCTGTAGTAAACAAAATAATCTTTGCCGTTTATGACAACGTCCTCGGAGAAGTAATCTTTTCCGTTGTTGAGTACTGTTGCGATTACGGCGTCACTTGCCTTTGTGCCCTCTATTCTCTTGCCGTCGTTTCCTATGATGGAGGTGACGAATCGTGTGTCACCTTTAAAGAGCGTAAGCTCAATACCGTCTTTGGAAAGACGATCGATGTAATCGGTGTCGTATTCCACGAAACCGTCTACTAGTCCGACTTCTTCGACGAGGTCATATTCGTAATAGCTTCTTAAGTCTGTTGCCGCAACAAACAATGTCTCTTTTGTCTGTTTGGCCAGATTGGAACTTAACGACTTGGTCGAAAAGATCATAAGTGCCAATACCGAAACCACAAGCGGGATCATCGCAAACAGTATCAGCATTGCATAGTAATTCAAACGCGCTTTTTTCTTCATAAAACACTCTCCCTGAAAAAGTATTGTTCTTGGTACCTAATGAGCATAACTTTGACTAATTAGCAAGGTATTAAAAAACGGGCGGGGAGAGCACGGAAAAACCCAGTATTCATGGGTATTTGGGGATTTGTTAGAATTCTAACTATTTTTTTGAATTTTTTATTTTTTAAATAACACTGATAAAGAATGATCGGAAACCCGAATGATTTCTTGGCAAAATCGGGATTTGAAAATATAATGGTATAAAGAAAAAATTTTGAGTAAAAACAGGTAGATCGATATGGCCATAGAAAGAAAAGACATACATCATTTCAACTACTTTTTGTACGGTGAAGCTTTTTACGGAAGTCACAAAGGATTAAGATACAGACTCGGCACTGAGCCGTTGGACAACATATTTTTTAAAAAGCCCGAAGAGAGAGAAGGATATATATTAAAAGCATATGCCTGGAAAGAGCCCGATAACTTCAATACGGCCCGGGAAAAAGAAAGCGCCGACTTTCCTTTGAGCGAAGAGGGTATATGTGAAGCGATCGCCTGGCTCAACGAAAAGTACGACGGGTGGTTTGGAGTGTGACATGTAAGGATTGAAAACGTAAAACGCAGTGCCCATAAGGGGTACTGCGTTTTAACGTTTAGTCAGTGTGTAAGCGAGTTTATCTGTGCCGTGAGCAGGTCGTTAAACTCATTCTTTTTAACGGTTTTGTCGCGTTTTTCGGCCCGGTCCTCCCGCTCCTTCAATTTTTCTTTTATGTTTGCGGGTCCCGAGACCATAAAAATGTACTCCGTGTTATTTAAATAAACATTACGCATACTCTTTCCCTCCGTGAAAGCGGTCAAATGCCCACGGGGCTTTTAACCGTAACAAGTAATCAGTTGACTGATGCAATCCGTTGCTACATATTGTTTCTCGTTATATATATCGGACACTATATATTGTGTCTTAACCCCTTTTTGTGTAATAATTCATTAACATTTTTATATGGTCGCCTTCTCGGATTTGTGCTATCATAATAAATGCTTAAAAAGCAGAAAGAAGGTATGTTTATGGAGAAGGTTTACAATTTTATCAAAGAATGCGGAACATATTATCTTGCTACGGTAGATAAAGATCAGCCGAGAGTCCGTCCTTTCGGGACCATCGAGATATTTGAAGGAAAACTCTACATCCAGACCGGAAAGTCAAAAGATGTTTCAAAACAGCTTCAGGCCAATCCCAAAGCCGAGATCTGCTGCTTTAAAGACGGTGTTTGGTTAAGAGTGGCCGGAAAGCTTATCCGTGACGACAGAACAGAAGCCAAGAAGCACATGCTTGACGCCTATCCTCAGCTTCGCGGCATGTATTCCGAAAACGATGACAATACAGAAGTTTTGTATTTTGAAGATGCTACGGCAACGTTCTCTTCGTTTGGCGGCGCTCCCGAAACGATCAAGTTTTAAGTATGAACAAAAGACATTTGACAGTGATACTCATAACCGCGCTCCTTGCGGTTATGGGCATTTTGTATATCGGTGAAAAGATGGGCGCACGTAAAGGCGATGCGCCCCTTGTTTGTGACCTTGCAAAAGAACTTTCCGGAAAGAGCGAAAATGAAGAGCTCTCTTCGACGATCCTTTTTAACGGACAGACACTTACAGCCGATTACGGGTCAAATACCCTTCTTTATTCATTAAATAAAAACGATGAGGCTTCTTTTTCCCCAAAGGCATTGGTGTTGGATGATGCCGACGCATACGTGGTGATGGACCGTGAGATCACGGCTGAGATGATCGAAAATGCCGAAACCGCAAGGCTTGCCCTCGTAAAAGGCGACGAGTACAGAGAATTCGAACTTGCCGTAACGACGCTTCCCATCATGAAGATCGACTACTCAGGTGACATCGAAGAATACGAATGCGACATGAACATGTTTTTGTACGACAACGGTGCAAAGACCGGTGAAGTATGTGCGACCTCGTCTGCCGGAACGCTCCGATACAGAGGCGCCTCCACCTTATTTTATCCCAAGAAGGCTTTTAAACTTAATCTTAAAAAGTATGAAGGCGGAGCACTGAAAAATAACCCGTTATCTTTGCTTGATATGCGTGTTGACGACGATTGGCTTTTGTACGCCGCATACAACGACTGCGAAAAAGTAAGGGATGTCTTTTGCGAAAACCTGTGGTACGAGACGCTTGCGAACGACAATTCATGGGGCGTCAGGGCAGGTATGTGTTACAGGTACGTTGAACTTTTCTTAAACGGCGAGTATCACGGCCTCTATGCGCTGGGCTTTCCGGTGGACGAAAAGCAGCTTGGACTGTCGGGCGATTGTGCTTCGGAAGCGCTTTACAAAAAGAAGACTTGGGACAGCGAAGACACTCTGGAAGTCAGCCGCTGGGGCATCCAGCCGGGTTACGAGGCAAAGACCGACAATAAATATGTCAAAGCCGGTTACGAAGGCGAGTTCGGATATTACAAAGACAAAAAAGGCAATGAAGTCTACGACCTTTCGGAGTACGCGCTCTTGTACGAGCATTATCTGTATCTTGCGCGCCATAACGACGATTCCGAGGCGCTTCTTAAGTGCGTTGACATAGACAACCTGATAGATATCAACATTTTCTTTAACCTCATTCAGGGCGAGGACAATGTCGAGGGAAATCTTTTAAAAAATGAGTTCATAGCTGTAAAACGGGACAAAGAAAACGGCTTCAAAGTCCTGTACACTCCGTGGGATATGGACATTTCGTGGGGCAACAAGTGGATCGATGACGGAGATAAAAACTTTACAAGTCCGTATTTCTTTTCGCCACATGACAATTTCCCGGGCGAGTTTGGGTACTTCGAAGAGATACTCATAAACAACGATACGGATATTCTTGAAAAGACCGCCGCAAAGTATAAGGATCTTCGAAGCGATAAGTGGTCAACCGAGAACATAGATAAGATGATCGATTCGTATGAAGACGACATCTTTGGTTCGGGTGCCTTTTTAAGAGACAAAGAGCGCTGGCCTGACGGCATATACGGCGACAGCGAGATCAGACTCGATAAATTCAGAGAATATGTGCATTTAAGGCTGGAATATCTTGACGGTTATTACGATCGCCTTGTAAAAGACAAAGATAAGACGATCTTTGTAAGGCGTCTTTCCAAATACGAAGACATTGAAAAATGTCCGATATTTGTGGAGATCACCGATCCGACATTGCTTGCCGACAGCAGGTTTACGGATCTTTTATCTTACGTCGGAATGGACCCGGAGCAATTTGAAAACGGTGCGGTATGCGCCGTCGGTACCAAAGAAAGCGGCTTTGAATACTTTGATACGTTCGCGACCTCGGACAAAGAGATAACCGCAAAAGCCGGAACGCTCTCGCTTAAAAAAGTCGAAGGATACGAGTATTTCTTCGAAGACGAATATACGGTGTTCTTTAACGGATCGGAAGGGTATGTAAGACACGAAGTGCCCGAAGATGCGGCGGTATTTGCTGTTTTTTACAATTCAAGAGTTGAAACATTAAACCTTAACAAGCATTACGACCCTGTCGTAAAGAAGGAAACATTTACGGACGATACGCTCAAAAAAGTGCTCGAGAAATACGGATACTGAAATCCTTGAAAGCACATAGGGCGTATGCTATACTCACGCTATGGTCATAACAAGTGTTAAATTCCTTATATTTGTTGCAATCAGCCTGATTGTCTATTTCAAATTACCCACAAGATTTCAGTGGGTTTTACTTTTGGCAGACAGTCTGTTTTTCTATTTCATAAATACCAAAGCCACAACGTTTCTTTATCTCATTGTCGCCGTTCTGGTCACCTACGGCGCCGCACTTTCCTTTGAAAAAACAAAAAGCGGTACAAAGAAAAAACTTGTACTCATTTTCGCCATCCTTGTTAACGCAGGCATTCTCGCCATCTTAAAATACACAAATCTTCTGGTCGGAACCGTCAATTTCTTTACGAAGGAAGATACGTTGAAGATCGTTCACTGGATTGCCCCTCTGGCAATAAGCTTTTATACGCTCCAGCTTTTGTCGTACCTGTGCGACTGCTATTGGGGATCGTTAAGACCTGAGAAAAATCCGTTAAAGCTTCTTCTTTTCACAATGTATTTCCCTCTGATGGTCTCGGGACCGATAAGCAGATACAGAGACCTCGGAAAGAAGCTTTTTGAAGAACACAGATTTGACTATGACCGTGTGACCGCGGGACTTCGACGTTTCGCATGGGGTATGGCAAAGAAGGTTGTCGTTGCCGACAGGCTTTCCATCCCGATCGATCACATGTTTCACAATCCCGATGTCTATAAAGGTGCGTGGGTGTGGCTTGCCGTTCTGTCCTATTCGATGCAGCTTTATTTTGATTTTTCGGGCTGCATGGACATGATAATGGGTATTTCGGAGTGCTTTGGGATAACGCTCGTTGAAAACTTTAAAGCGCCGTTCTTTTCCTCGACTCTTAAAGAATTCTGGCAAAGATGGCACGCTACGCTGGGTCAGTGGCTTAACGATTACATCCTTTATCCGCTCATGAAGACAAAGCCCCTTTCAAAACTTACCGTAAAGTGCAAAGAACGTTTCGGAAAGGGCGGAAGAAAATACGCAAGCTATCCGGCGCTTTTCGTGCTCTGGAGTGCCATGGGCCTGTGGCACGGCGATTCCTGGAAATACATATGCGGTGAAGGCTGGTGGTATTTCCTTGTGATAATTATCGGAATGACCTTCGAAGATGTATTTGCGAAGTGGAAGAAAGCGCTTCACATCAAAAACGACCATCCGCTGTGGAGAGCGTTTCAGATGGCGCGTACTTACGTGTTCTTCAGTATAGGTATGCTTTTCTTCAGAGCCGATTCGCTTCCCGTATCGTTTACGCTCATTAAAAACAGCTTTATGCGTGCGGACAATTATGCGGCGTTCGTAAGTTTACGAAGCGACGGTCCGTGGGAAGAGTTCGGGACCTACATCGGACTTTTGACGGTCGTTGTATTCATTGTTTTACAGACCGTTGTTGATTATCGTATATATCACAGGCTTCCGGTTCAGGAGCTTGTTACAAAGAAACCTCTCATCATAAGATGGGCGTTATACATCGGGCTTGTATTTGCGATAGCTGCTCTGGGAGCTTACGGGCAGTCATCATTTATATATTTCGGATTTTAAACGGGAGAGACACTTACCTTGAAGAAGTTGTTCTTTAAATGCATACTGCTTGCGGCAGTGCTTTACATACCGGTTGTCGGGATGAATATAGTGGCTGATTCGGCTAATCTCTTTCGCAGTAAAATGGTCAGAGAGATGGGCGAACTATTAAGCGCCGGAAACATCGTAAAAAGTCCGGGAGACTTCGATGAAGGCGAACTTCAGAAGGTCATGATATCGTCGGATGAGTTCGACTGTGACACCGTTGTTATCGGCTCAAGCTCAGTGCTCTACGTTCCGTGGGAAGACGGTACATACGTTGCCGGCCTTTCGGGTTCTTACTTAAAAGACATGATCGCGGTCATAGGTATACTTGAAAGCGAAAATAAGCTTCCCAAGAAGGTCATCATCGGAATGGACCCTTGGAACCTGAAAGAAGACAGCGGCGAAGGAAGACATACTTCGATCGCAAAGTATGCAGACTACGAACTTTCCGTTATGAGAGGTGAACCTTCGGAAACGAGCAAAAAATACTTAAGATCGTCCGACATCGGAAATCTGCTCGAAAAGGGAGGAGAGTTGTTTTCTTTCTCCTATTTCCAGTCGTCTCTTAAGCTTATAATGAAGGCGGGAATAAAAGGCATACCGTCGCTTGTGAAAAAAGAGGTCGTTACACTGAGCGAAGAAGAAGCCCTTTCTGTTCCGGCACTTTTCCCGAATCTTCGCCGTTCCGAGGTCAATTTTGAGTCGGAATACGAGATGGACAACGAAGCTTTCTATTATGTCGCAGAGCATTCTATCATGTACCTCGGGGACAGATACGATGATATTTCAAAAGACAACGTCGAGCTGTTTGACCTGATGCTTAAAGGGTTAAAAGAAAAAGGCATCGAGGTTGAGATATATATAAGCGCGATGTATCCTGTATTATATGATTTCATTGAGGAAACCGGCGACTACGACGGCGTGATAAAGACCGAAGAGAAGATAAGGGAGTTTGCGACGCAATACGGTTTTAAAGTGTGCGGATCGTTCGATCCGGATGCGCTCGGATTCTCAAAAGCCGATTTTTCTGACGTATTTCATCTCACTCCCGAGAGCGGGCTTAAAAACTATTACATTGTTTTGGAGTAACAAAGAAAATGACTTTTCTTGAAAAGATAAGACAAAATGCCTTGAATGATCCGGACAGGATCGTTTACAGACTTGAGAGCAAAAGTGAACAAAAAGGCAGAACAGAGCTTACGTGGGGAGAACTTGAATCGCTTTCCGACAATCTTTCCGGTTGGCTTAAAGACAACTTAAAGACCGATCTTCCGGTAGTGGTCTACGGTCACAAAACACCGTGGATGCTCGTTTGCTTCATAGCGTGCGCAAAGGCAAAGAGAGCATATTGTCCGGTCGATCTTTCGGTCCCGAGGGAAAGAGTGCTCGGCATTCTCGATTCTTTAAAACCCGAGATGATACTTGCACCCGAAGCGGATTGCGAACTTTTTGACAGCGCAAAATGTCTTGATATAAATTCGATAAAGGAATACGCGGCAATAAAGAGCGAACCCGCAGATCTTTCGACGCTTACCGATACGGAAGATCTTGTCTATCTTATCTATACCTCCGGAAGTACCGGAACTCCCAAGGGAGTGCAGATCACAAGAGGATGCCTCGATAACTTTATCAAGTGGGGTATGACACTCGGAAGCGGCATACGGGAAAGCGAACACCCTGTGTTCATGAATCAGGCTCCGTTTTCTTTTGACCTGTCTGTAATGGACCTTTATCTGTGCCTTTACAGCGGGGGAACGCTCATTGCGATCGCAAAAGACCTTCAGGGAGATATGAAGCTTCTTTTTGAGGCGTTTAACAGATCCGGCATAAACGTATGGGTCTCGACTCCTTCTTTTGCGAACATATGTCTTTCTGACCCGAAGTTTGACGATGAACTGATGCCCGGCGTGCAAAAGTTTTTGTTCTGCGGAGAGACGCTTCCCAACCATACCGTCAGCAAACTTCATGCCGCGTTTAAAAACGCCGAGGTCGTGAACACTTACGGGCCTACGGAATCGACCGTGGCAGTGACCGGAATAACGGTAACAAAAGAAGTGAACGAAAAATACGAACCGCTCCCCGTCGGTGCACCCAAAGAGGGAACAAAGATAAGGATATGCTCAGAAGACGGAAGTGTTCTTGAGGATGGCGAATACGGTGAGATAGTGATAGTCGGAGACACCGTAAGTCCGGGGTATCGCAACAACGAAGAACAGACGAAAAAAGCGTTCTTTATGACAACGGAGAACAAAAAGACCGTTCGCGCATACCGTACCGGCGATAAAGGATGCATGCGCGACGGACAGCTCTTTTACGCAGGCAGGATCGATCTTCAGATAAAGCTTCACGGTTTCAGGATAGAGCTTGAAGACATAGAGAACAATCTTATGAAACTTGACGGTGTTGAGCGTGCGGCTGTGATCCCCAATTACCGTGACGGCGAAGTGAGAAATATCACCGCATACATAATGCCGGCCGTTATGCCCGAAGATTCTTTCAAGGCGGGCGTTAAACTGAGGGAAGAAGCTAAAAAATACCTTCCCGAGTATATGATCCCCAAAAAGATCATCTTTAAGGAGACATTACCGGTTACCAACAACGGAAAGACGGACCGTAAAGCTTTGGCGGCAATGCTTGACAGACACTGAGGAGGAAACCATGAACAGAGAAGAGGCAAAAAAAAGATTACTTGAGGTTCTTGCGGACATATGCGAGGACGATATCGTTTTATCCGATCCGGATGTGGAACTTTTTGAAAGCGGTCTTCTTGATTCGATCGCATATATGGAACTTCTTTTGGAGATAGAAAGGGAACTCGGCATCTCGGTCGCTCCTTCGGAAGTGGAAAAAGAAGACGTAAACACACCTTCAAAACTTATCGAAGTCGTATTTAACAAGCTCTAGAAAACATATGGTACTTTCGTACATTTTATGATAGAATAAAAGTGTTTCAAATCGTGCCGGATAAAGGGCTTTTTAGCCCATATCACACATAATGAAACGTGGGGGAGCCGTAAAAAACGGTATAGGGCGAAATAAGTTTTTGAGAGGGACTTATGGTTGATTCAATGTATTCTGTAACCGTGCTGGTCTATCTTGCGGTTCTGGCGTATATTCTCTATCAGCACTATATTTTAAAGCTGAACACACGTACATATAAAGATTTCAATCTTGTTCTTATAGTTTCGGGTGTGTTTATTTTTGTTGATTGCATTTGGGGCATTTTCGCATCGGGTGCGATCTCTCACAGAGGCACGCTCAGTTTTCTTACGTATATTTTTCACATAACTGCCGTAATGATGGCTTATTCGTGGTTCAGATATACGTTCAGATACCTTGAACTTGAAGGTTCCAAGGTCAAGACTTTCTTTTCGTATATCCCGGTCATGGCGGTAATAGTTCTTCTTTTTACCAATCCGAGACTGAAAACGGTCTTCGCTTTTGACAGGGAGTTGAATTACCAGCCCGGAAAACTCAGATATTTTGTATTTTTGTTTGAGTACGGCTATTTTATAATGGCTTCGTTTTGTGTTCTTCTCAAAAGATATTCCGAGGACGATAAGTTCAAAAAAACGAGACTCAACGTAGTTCTTTCCTATTCGCTCATTCTTTTGGTGATGGGATTTTTACAGTTCCTTTCAAATGCGATCCCGTGGTATTCTATCGGAGCGTTGTTCGCTGCAGTCGTTGCATTTGTCGGAAATGTCCTTATCGAGAGGGAAAACGATCTTAAAGCCAAATACTCATACTACATGGCGGAGTCCAAAGAGATGAACGAAGCCATGACCGCAATGGCGGACAGTTACCTTTCCATACATGTCATAAAGCTCGAAGAAAACACTTCTTACCGTATCCGTTCCGGAGCAGGAAAAGAACCCGGTGAAGAAACGTCGAGTGAAGGTGCGGCCGCCGAGGTCAAAAACGTAATGAACTCGATAGTCCATCCGTCGATGGTAAAGGATATACTTCGTTTCGTCGATTTTTCGACGCTCGCCAGAAGGCTTAAAGGAAAGCATTCCATAAGCCGAGAGTTCATGGATGTGGACGGAAAATGGCGTCTTTCTTCGTTTATCACGGTTCAGACCGATGTTTCGGACAATCCTCTGAAGATAATACACGCCGTTCAGGACATCGATGACGCAAAAAGAAAAGAAATGGAATACCAGGAAGCTTTGAAAGAAGCTTTGGAAAATCAGAACGTCATCTACTCCGAAATGCTTAAGATGCAGGCGGGCGGTATAGTGGCTGTCGACAATGAAGGTTCGATCATCGTATGCAATGATGTTGCAGCGAAGATGTTCGGTTACAAAAAGGCCGAAGAAATAGAGGTCAAGTTCAGAGCACTGCTTGAAGAGAAAGCGGAATTTGACGATCTTGAGCAGTTTAAGAAAGACATCAATCGTGTGATGGAAAAAGGCGGCGATTGTTCGTATTCGTTTTCACTTAAAACCGCCAAAGGAAAGACGATGTACGTTCTGGCGAACGCCAAAGACTATGTGCTTAAGAGCGGAAACAGAGTTCTCATCACTTCGCTTACGGACATCACCTCGAACCGTGAGATGGAAAAGAAACTTCTCATACTTTCCGAGACGGATGCACTTACCGGCATAAACAACCGAGGCAGCGGCGAACAGAAGACGATCATGGCACTTGAAAAGGGCGCCGACGGAATGTTCTGCCTTATAGATGCTAACAGATTTAAACATATAAACGACACATTCGGTCACCAGGTAGGTGACAAAGCACTTATCGCCATTGCACAGGCTCTTTCCAATTCGTTCAGAGACGAAGATGTGGTAATGAGACTTGGCGGCGACGAATTTGCGGTGTTTGCGAGCAGCGTAAACGAAAAGAAGATAGCGGAGGAATGTATCGGACGATTCTTTGACAGGATCGATGCTATAGATATTCCGGAGATGAACGGAAACAAGATCGCGGTAAGTCTTGGGGCCGTCTTTTCTCAGAATCTTGATGACAAGTCGTTCTCATCGCTTTACAGCAAGGCCGATTCTGTCATGTATCTTTGCAAAGACAACAAAGAGCATTGTTCGATGGCATTTTACGAGGTGCATTAGGGTACATTTTGATCATTGGAGGTATGAAGCATGAAGAAACTGAATTTAAAAGGCTTCAAATTTAAAGGGTTTGGCAACAAAAAAACCGATGAGGTAAAAAATGTTTCCAAAGAACCCCACACAAAAAAGTTTGACTTAAAGAGATTCGGGCTGAAAAAGTTCGGAATAAGCGCCAAACTTGTCATTATCGTGCTGATCCCGATACTTTTCATGGGGGTCATCGGTTTTGCTGCGTACGAAAAGGCTGTGGACGGTATGAGGTCCAAGTACGAAGCATCCACGATGGAGACCATCAACATGGCTGCCGAGCATATCGATCTTGTCTCGTCGTTCATTAAAGGTGAGGGTTCCAAATATGCTTTTAACGATACCCTTACAAAATACAGCAAAGGCGCTTTCGAGTCCGATCCTTACCAGAAAAAAGTTGCGATGGACGGCATAAGAGGCGACCTTATTTCCACACAGACCACAAACTCGTTCATCTCAAATATTCATATCGTCACCAAAGAAGGTATTGCGATGTTTTCTTCGAAGTCGCAATACATCGACGGAATACTTGATAAATATTTAAGTGAGGTTGCTCCCGAAGGAGCAAGTCTCGTTAACTGGGTAGATTCGCATCCGATGCTGGATGAAGCTTTCGGACTTTCCGCTGATAAAGATGCATATCTGTATTCGTACCAGATAGGCACGACCGGAACAAAAGCGGTCATAGTCATTGATATCTCGTCATCGGCACTCAGTGCCTTTCTTGAAGAGATAAATATCGGTTCCGGAAGCGTTGTCGGCCTTGTTACTTCCACGGGAAAAGAGTTGTTCCATGAGTGCGATACCAAGGCATACGAGGGCAAAGAAATCGTATTTGCCGACACCGATTTTTACGCAAAAGCGAGAGAATCGGTAAGCGCAGATGCTCCCCAGGGTGTCAAGGTAGTCAAGTTCAACGGAAAAGAGCAGATATTCTTCTATTCGCTTTGTAAGGATTCGGGCGTAATGGTATGTGCACTCACTCCTTTGCATACCGTTGTCCTCGAAGCCGACGCCATTAAAGCTCTTACGATCAGAGTCGTTATCATAGCGATAATCGTGGCACTCGGCCTCGGTCTCCTGATCGCAATGGGCATCAGAAAGAATGTTATCAAGATTTCCAAGAGTCTTGATGAAGTTGCCAAAGGCGATCTTACCGTAACGGTTAACGCACAGGGTCGTGATGAGTTCCAGAATCTTGCCAAGTCCGCAACCGGAATGGTCTATAACACAAAGAAACTTGTAAGGAAGGTTGAAAAAGCGACCGAGGAACTCGAAGTTTCGACGGCAAACGTTAAAGACGCATCCGATACCTTAAGCGTTTGCTCAAGCGATATAGCGGAAGCGGTTTCTGACATCAACAAAGGTATGGAGCGCCAGTCAAGACATGCGCAGGAATGTGTCCGTACTACCGACGATCTTTCGGATGAGATCAAGAACGTTGCGTCCATGGTCGAAAAGGTTCAGGACCTTATCAAACAGACCGACGACATGATAAAGACCGGAGTTAATCTGATCAGAGAACTCGGTGTTCATGCCGAAGAAACGACACAGATCACCGGAGTGGTAAACGACAGTATAGTTGCACTTCAGGAAGAATCGGGAAATATTAACAACTTTGTAGGTGTTATCACAAATATTTCTTCCCAGACCAATCTGCTTTCATTGAATGCTTCGATTGAGGCTGCAAGAGCCGGTGAAGCCGGACGCGGATTTTCGGTCGTAGCCGAAGAGATCAGAAAACTTGCCGATGAATCGGCACAGGCAGCGGGAGAGATCGCAAACCAGGTTAAGAAGATCACCGTTTCCACCAACGAAAGTACAGGCAGCGCCGAAAGGGCGATGAGTATAGTAAAAGAACAGTCAAGACTTATTACCGAAAGTGTTGAAGTGTTCGGCAAGATGCAGAATTGCATGGATGAGCTCACAAACGGTCTTATGGAGATCACAGAGGCTACGCGTGAAGCCGACGCAAGAAGAGGAGAAGCCGTAAATGCGGTAAGAAACATTTCGGAGATCATAGACGAGACGGCAGAAAATGCAACTACCGTTCTGAATGCATCCGATCAGCTTAAGAACAATGTCGATGAACTCAACAAGACTGCCGTACAGCTTTCGGAGAGTATGGACGGCCTCAAGAATGAGGTAGAGGTATTCAAGATTTAAGGTACTTATGAAAGAAAAAGTATTGTTAAATGTTTACAGAGTACTCTCACTTTTATTGGTGGGAGTACTTGTGTATTCAAACAAAGACAGGATCGCAAATTTTATAAACAAAAATGATGTCGAAGATGTCAAAGAGATATCCGAATCGGTTGAGACCGTGATGGCCCCGGTAAGGATCAGCGAAGAAAAGCAGGAAGAAGCAATCCTGAAAGTCGATGCTTCAAAGTCTGCAACGTATATCGATGAGAGAGTGCCCGATTACTCGATCATCAACGGATGTGTGAACGATCCGGTGACTCTCGAATATACCTGGACTTCTTTTGAAGGCCTTTACTATGCAACGATCTGCTATTCGATAGATGCAAAGCTTTACGAGTATTTCAACAGTCTTTCCCGATACTACGGGAACAGTGAATACAAAAACTATATTAACGATCCCATCAATTCGGAGTATCTTGATATGCTCGTCGAGAATCTCAATGAGATCGGCGACAAGCGTGGCTACACCGACGGTGAGAGGGTAAGAGAAGTTATTTCTTTTTGCCAGAGCTTTGAGTATGAGACCGATCAGGAATCAACAGAAAGAGCGGAATGGCCCAAATATCCGATAGAGCTTTTGTATGACAGAGTGGGAGACTGCGAGGACACGGCTCTTTTACTCGTGGGTATACTCTCGAAGATGGGATACGGATGTGCGCTCATAAAGTTCGACGATCACATAGCGGTCGGTTTAAAAGGCGATCAGTCGATAGACGGCACTTATTTTGAAAACAACGGCATAAAGTATTATTACATAGAAACTACCAACAGAGGATGGCGTATCGGTGAGATTCCCGACGAATATGTCGGGCTTCCCGCAACCGTTATAGTTATCAGTTAAAGTGGTAAGAGGGTAAATAAAAAGAAAAGAGGAATTTAACATGAAGTATGACGTTATCATTGTCGGAGCGGGTCCGGGAGGAATCTTTACCGCGTACGAACTCACAAAGAAACGGCCCGAACTGAAGGTAGCGGTTTACGATTCGGGATATCCGCTCGAGAAGAGAAAATGTCCCATTGACGGCGACAAAGTAAAGTCCTGTATCAAGTGCAAGACCTGCGCGATCATGACAGGCTTCGGCGGAGCCGGAGCATTCTCGGATGGCAAGTATAATATCACAAACGATTTCGGCGGAACTCTTTACGAATACATCGGTAAGGAGAAGGCTCTTGAACTTATGAGATACGTCGATGACATAAATGTTTCGAACGGCGGAAAAGACACGAAGATGTACTCGACTGCGGGAAGCGAGTTTAAAAAGCTCTGCATGCAGAATAAGCTTACACTTCTCGATGCATCCGTAAGACATCTTGGAACCGATATCAATTACATCGTGCTCGGAAATCTTTACAATGCGCTTAAGGATAAGGTCACTTTCTTCTTCCAGACCTCGATCGAGACGATCGAGAAGCTTGATGACGGCTACAGAGTGATCTATGAAAACGGATCCGACGAGTGTACCAACATAGTCGTTTCCGCAGGCCGAAGCGGCAGCAAGTGGATGGAGAAGGTATGTAACGACCTTGATATACCCACAAACTCAAATCGTGTCGACATAGGCGTAAGAGTGGAACTTCCCGCTGTTATTTTCTCACATCTTACCGACCAGCTTTATGAAAGCAAGATCGTATACCGCACCTCGAAGTTTGAGGACAGCGTTCGTACTTTCTGTATGAACCCCAACGGTATAGTGGTCAACGAAAATACAAACGGTATCGTTACCGTTAACGGACACAGCTTTGAAGATGCGGACAAGAAGACCGAGAACACGAACTTCGCTCTTTTGGTCGCAAAGCATTTCTCTGAGCCTTTTAAAGACAGTAACGGATACGGCGAAAGTATCGCAAGACTTTCCAACATGCTCGGAGGCGGTGTTATCGTTCAGCGATTCGGTGACCTTGAGCGCGGAAGAAGAAGTAACTGGAAACGAATCGACAAAGGAACCGTGCGCCCGACTCTTAAAGCTACGCCCGGCGACTTAAGCCTCGTTCTTCCCAAGCGTCTTATGGACGGTATCATCGAGATGATCTACGCACTCGATAAGATCGCTCCGGGAACGGCAAACGACGACACGCTTCTTTACGGTGTGGAAGTCAAATTCTACAACATGGAAGTAAAACTTGATGAGAATCTGGAGTCCGTACATAAAGGACTTTACATCATCGGAGACGGCAGCGGTGTTACACATTCGCTCTCGCATGCGTCGGCAAGCGGCGTTTATGTAGCCAGAAGGATCGCCGATACTTTATAAACAACAGATTATTACGCCGCAACATGTTTGCGGCGTATATGTACTGAGGGAGGAAACAACATGTTTTGTCACAATTGTGGGGCCAATATGGCTGACGGAGTTAAGTTTTGCACAAACTGCGGTCAGAAACTGTACGAGGAAACCACCGTCGAACAGCCGGTGCAGCCGGCACCGGAGACGCCTGCAAATCCTGCGCAATATGCAAATACGCAATATGCCAACACACAATATGCTGCCGGGGCTTATCCTCAGGGATATTATGCACAGCCCGTAAAGAAAAAGAGCAAGGCTCCGCTCGCCGTTTTGCTTGTCTGCCTTATAGTATTCATACTGGGCGGAATAGGTTTGTTTGCGTACAGATGGGCCAATTCTCCGGACAGGATTGCGCTTAAGGCTTTGTCGATGGGAGATTACGATACCGTAAACTTTTATTACGACGAAGTGACACAAAGGACAGCGAATTCGATCCAAGAAGATTATCGCGTGAAATTTGAGGATATGGAACGGCAATTCGAAAGCGGTTCTTTAGAATATTCCGAAGTTAATGAGTTTGCCGAGATTGCATCGGAAAAAGTGCTTAAATACGATCATGTTTTTGAGCAGTTAGTCGACAGACTTGAGATGATAAACAATTCAAGGAGCGAGTACAAGCGCGCGGAGGACTATTTCGCACAGGAAAAGTATTCCGAAGCATTGGAATGCTATATGAAGGTTTCCATCGAAGATAAGAATAACTATGAAGATGCACTTGACAAGATAAAGGTCTGCAACGATAAACTGCAGAGCAATGTGGTCGGAACATGGGTTTACACGGTCGATGTCAAGCCGCTGCTTAAAGATTTTGATTTCTGGGACGGCCCGATCAATATTGATTTTTATGTTGAGTTTGACAACGACGGAACCGGAGAGTTCTTTGTCAGCAACGATGCGGTAATGGATGCATTCAGAGAGCCGGCGACCGCATTGCTTGAAAATGAACTCGAGAAACAGGGGCTTCCCAAATCGTACCTTGATATAATGCTCAAACTCGGCGGATACGATGATGTCATGGATGCGGTAAAAGATTTTGCTCCCGATGAAAATGCGGCACTCATCAACGGAGAAGATATTAACGAGTATTTTTTATACAGCATTGACGGAGAAGAACTTGTTATAAACGGATTTTCCCGTTTGGAGATACAAATTGAAGGAGATTATCTTACGATCCTATCCGACCCCAATAATGTATTCGGATTTTCCGAGCTTGATCTGAAACCTCCTTACACACTTGTAAGAACTTACGGCTGATAAGTCTGAAAATCAGTCATTATATAGTACTGTGTTAATTGATTGCTAAATAATTGATGATATAATATACAATACGTAATTATTTTTGCGCATTACGGTTAAAATGGTACAGATAATGGAAGAAAAGAAGGTAATTCCGGCTAAAAAAACAGGTAGACTTCGCGAGATGATGAAGGAAGCCGATTCTCGAAAAAGAGCGGCTTTGTTCGTGGTGGAAGTATTCATTCTTATTTTCGTGGTGATCACCGGCATATTTATGCTTCTTTCCAATACTCACTGGCTTGAGGATTGCGAATCCCCCATGCCTGAAAGACTCGAAGCAAATACCGGCTGGGAGAGAGTCTATCCCGACGGACACAGAGAGGCGGTAACGCTTCCCTGTTCTTTCGATGACGTAAAAGCCGGTGAGGAGATAGTATTCGAGAGCACCGTTCCCGAAAATATCACTGACAAATACTGTTTCTCTACCCGTTCCGACAGAATGAACATGAGGATCATGGTCGGCGACGAGGTCAGATTTGCGTTCAATCAGAAATTCACGTATTTTTACTGGACAAACGTTGTTTCCCGCTATGTATATGCCTCGGTCACCAGAGAAGATATCGGCAAGCCGATACGTGTCATAGGTGTGGCCGTAAGCGACATTCCCAGGACATTTCCTTATGCATATTACAGCGAACGCGGTATCTTAAACAGATCTTATATGACGGCGCAGGGTCCTGCGTTCATATTCGCAATGTTCCTTGTCTGCTTGAGTATTTCGTGTGTCGTTCTCGGTGTATTTTTGCGTGTTTCGACAAACGGTAACGTAAGAGTGGACTATGTCGGCTGGATACTCATGATGGCTGCCGCTTATATTCTTACCGAAGGCATTTTCAGAGATATTCTGTTCTCAAACGTCATTGCCATGAACGCGATCCCGGAGCTTATGATGATACTTGCTCCGATGATGATGGTCCTGTATTTCGATTCGCTTCAGGAAGGCCGTTACAGGACGATGTACCTCATATATCTGTATGTGTCGATCGCACACGGACTTGTCTGTGTTGCACTTGCGCTTTTAAGAAAGCGTGATCTGGGCGAAGATTTATATCAGCTTTTGTTTTTCCTGTTCTTAAGTGTAGCGTTGTTTGCTTACGGAGTAATAAAAGATCACAAGACGGGAAAAAACAGAAACTACAGTATTGTCGTGTGGTCGTCTGCCATCATGCTTGTATTGTTTGCGCTCCAGCTTGCAAGTTATATAAAAACAAGCATCATGTCAGCGCTCTATCTTGAGTTGGGTCTTTTGATATTCACCATAGCCGCAATGTTCAACGCGTTTATCAATCTTCTCAAGATCGAAGAAAAGAAACGACACGTTCAGTACGAAGCCGATCTTAAGTCCAAGTTCCTTGCCACGATGTCTCACGAGATAAGAACACCCATTAACGCGATACTTGGCATGAACGAAGCGATACTAAGGGAGAGCGGTGAAAAGAACACGATCGCCTATGCGACGGACGTCGAAGTGGCCGGAAAGCTTCTTCTTTCCCTTATCAACGATATACTTGATTTCTCGAAGCTCGATTCGGGTAAGATGGAAATATTGCCGGTTTCGTATCACATAAAAGAGGTGGTTACCGCCTGTCGGAATCTGGTTGAGAGACGAGCCGTTGAAAAAGGAATTAAATTTGTTGTTGTCTTTGACGAGAATATCCCTTCCGTATTAAAGGGCGACGAAGTCCGCATACAGCAGATCATCACAAATGTTCTTACAAATGCGGTCAAATATACCAGAAAAGGCCGTGTCGGACTTAAAGTTACGGCCGAGAACATAACGGAAGACAGCGTCGATCTAAGGATCGAAGTAAGCGATACAGGTATAGGTATCAAAGAAGACGACAAAGAAAAACTCTTTAACGTATTCACCCGTGTTGACGAAGAGCGAAATGCAAGCATCGAAGGAACGGGACTTGGTCTTGCGATAACGGGATCGCTTGTTAAACTCATGGGAGGAGCGATAAACGTAACAAGTTCTTACGGATCGGGCTCTGTATTTACTATCATCATTCCTCAGCATGTCGTAAACACGACCCCTGCCGGAAAACTTGAAGAGAGAGATGAAAACGAACTTGTTCCCGGCCCCGGAAAGAAGAGAGAAGATCTTTTCACGGCACCTGAGGTTTCACTTCTTGCCGTCGACGATGTGCTTGTAAACTTAAAGGTTGTACAGAGTCTGCTTAAGAAGACAGGCATGAAGATAGATACTGCGATAAGCGGGAAAGACTGTATTGAACTTACCAAGAAGAACAAGTACGACATCATACTCTTAGACCACATGATGCCGGGTAAGGACGGTATAGAGACACTTCGTGAGATTAAAGCTTCTACCGGCAATCCAAACCACGATACGCCGGTCATTGTCCTTACCGCCAATGCGATAATAGGCGCCAAGGAAGAGTACATGAAGCAGGGCTTTACCGATTATCTTTCAAAGCCCATCGCGCTTATTGACCTTGAGAAGATGCTCCTTAAGTATCTTCCGCCGGAAAAGATCGGTGGCAAAGCGGTAGAAAAAACAATTCTCGAAAATGAGAAGAAACTCACCGCCATCGAACATGAAGTCAATTCACCCTCGCCTCTTGATGAAAAACCTTCCGTTGAAGAAGTCATCAACAGAAAAGCGGCAATGGACAACAGCCACTACAATGAGCAGGTTTGGCGTGAAAGGATTGAAACATATTTAAGAGAAGACAAGCGTGCGATGCTCGCCGAAAGTTACGAGAAGGCAAAGATGGATAATTATAAGATGATAGTTCGCTCCATCCGTTCTTCTTCCCAGACAATAGGAGCTCTGGAACTTGCCAAGAAAGCCCAGGAAGTTGAAAAAGCGATAGAAGAAAACAACGCAGAGGCTCTCGGCATAAGACACAAAGAATTGAGCGAACAATACAGTCGTGCGATCAACGTACTTACAAGGATCTAAAAAGGATGGACATTTGTCCATCCTTTTTTACAGATTTGTTCGAAGTCCTTTCGGATAATGATTTTTCAAAGTGCCGTTAACCGCTTTTGCAAAGCCTATGGAAAAGCCGTTTACAAAGACAGGCAAAAAGCCTTTGAGATTCGGATCGGCAGAGATTGTCTCGCCGGCGATGAAGCGTTTTGCTTCATCAAGACTTATATCCGCTTTCTTTGTGACTTCGAAAGGCCTCATTGACATGGCAAGGGAATGGGCGGGCTCGA
>JAILEQ010000176.1 GCA_024687305.1 Lachnospiraceae bacterium
ATAAGCGCCCTTAGCATAGTCAAGAGCTGCCTTTGTTTCGTTAAGTCTATTCTGTGCTACTGTCAAAGCTATGTTTGCCTGATCGATAAGGCTGTTTGTAGCTTTCTTTTCTCCCTTAAGAAGTTCGTTTGCTTCTTCAGCAAGTTTCTGAACGTCTTCCAAAGCCTTGTTGTAAGCGTTTTCCGCATCGCTGTATGCCTTCTGAGCATCTGCTTCTGCTGCTACAGCTGCATCGGCTTCTTCCTGAGCCTTCTGTGCTTCAAGGATCGCTTCGTCACGATATTCAGCCTGCTTAACTGCTTCAAGAGCTGCCTGAGCGTTGTCTTCAGCCTTGTCTGCTGCTTCTACGGCCTTATCGAGGTCATCCATCTTGCCGTCAACAGCTTTCTTTGCGTCGTCAAGGATCTTGCCTGCATTTTCCTCGAAAGCACTCGTTGTAGTACCCTTTAATTCATTGAAGTCATCTTTGGCTTCAACTGCTTTTTCATTCATCTTCACAGCATAGTCGGTTCTGTTCTGACCTTTGATGTGAACGTTTAATTCATCGTCCTCCTCGTCGGGTTCGGGTTCAGCGACCGGATGAGTTGTTGTATTTGTAGTTGTCGTTGTGGATGTAGTCGATGAATATACTTCAACACCGGGTGCTACCCAAATACCATCAGCAGGTGCCAGCTCTGCCTTTTTTACTTCCTTTTTTAATTCCTCTTTTACCTCTTTTTTCATAGGCTCTTTCTCTTCGCCTACGATTTCAGCAACTCTGCCGACTCTCTCCTCGAGCTTTTCAGCTGCCTTAAGAGCCTTCTTAGCTGCATCCTGTGAATCTTCTGCTTTCTGCTGTGCATCGTATGCAGCCTTGTCTGCCTTCTCAGCCGCGTCTACAGCATCCTTTAATTCATCTGAACTGTACTCGAGCTTATCTGCTGCTCCGTATGTATCGTCCTGTGCTACCTCGGTCGAGATAGGTGCCTTTACATTACCTTCTGCCATTGCGCTCATAGGCTGCAATAACATTCCGGCGCTTAAGATGATTGATGCAACTCTTACTACTGTTTTTCTTCTCATTTCTGTTCCCCTTCTTAAAATTTGTCCCGTCGCTTCCGCGACATTAATCGGTTGTTAATTGCATTTCGTATATAAAGACTTCACTTTTTACAAAAACGGCTCAAAAAAATTCAAAAAAATTTTAAAAAAATAAAAAAATCCCAATTTTGGCTTAAAATGGGGATTTTCTCGATAACACTATTTTGATTAAAACTTTAACTATCTTACTTTACCCTGAAGAATAAAGAGGACAACATCCAAAACCGATTCGTTTTCTTTGATCACCAATGCAACTTTTCTTTTTGCCCGACTGAGTCCGTGGAACAGCTTTCTTACCTTAAAATCATCGATATCGCCCGATAAGAACGCATCGGCTTTAAGAGCGGAGGCATTCCTAAGATTTCCTTCTTCGTCGTAGCAAAACGAGGAGTCCATAAGCATAACGACTTTGTCGAACTCTTTGCACGTTGCTTCTACGGCATCGATCTCGAAACTTTTTTCTTTGTCCGCGCCGGGGCCCAATAGCGAACCGTTATCGATATTGTTGTCTCTTAAATATATAAAACCGTCCTTCTCCATGATAGCGATAAGGTTGGCCGCTTCTTCGTCGTTTGCGGCATAAGCGACCTTGACCGACGGATAATCGTGCCTGGGAGAGCGCTTCAAAAAGCTCATAAGGCAATTAATGAACGAAGAAAGCTCAGCGTTAAGCCTTATCCTGTTGGTGAGCTTAAAGCCTGTGAACCCGGGAAGGGCTTCAATTATCTCGGCGCCGTAGCCCGCGCGTTCTCCCTGCGCTATGGCATCTTCCCTGTCGTACGAAAAGATGACGGGTGCGCACATACGCTCCGATAACGCGATTATCTCATCAAGCAGAGCAGTGTTTATCCTGTGGCCCTCGTCCACAAGTATCACTTTGTAATCGCCTGTCACCTCTATGCTCTTATTGTCTTCGCAATAAAAGAAATCGATCCTCTTAAGGCGGTCGTCAAGCTCCTCGAGCCCTTTAAGGTGCGTTCCGAAATGGAGAACGCAGACTTTATCGCACTTTGAAAGCCTCATTGCAAGATCGTACAAAAGGATCGTCTTTCCCGTTCCGGGAAGTCCCGTGAAGCCGCAATATACGGGTGAAGGAGCGTTTTCTTCTTTCTTTAATAACTTAAGTATCTGCCTTTCGATATCCTTCTGCTGGGAAGTGAGGAAATACTCCTGACGAAGAAACCTTCCGGGGTCCGTAAGCGGTGATATCAGATAATCTTCTTCTTTGAAAAGCTCTTCGATATCTCCCTTGTAGCAGTCGCCCTGCTCGCACATCACCTCGGCGAGATCTTCGAAATCGGTCTCCACGAGTTTAAGTGAGTTCGACAGACGCACCAGGCGATCGTAATTACTTATATAAGTATAAAAGTGCATGTCGAGTCCGAGCGTGGAAAGATAATATCTGTTCTGCAAAAGCTGGTCTCTTATGACTTCGTCGGAAACGTTGCCGCTCTTTAACTCGATGTTTATGACCGACTTTTCACCCACTCTCAAAAGATCGAACTCTTTCCCGAGTTTGGGCATGGTGAAAGAATAAAAGAAAGAAAGCTCGGGACCGTTTGTAAGGAAAGGGGCGATGTTGTCGGTAAACGCCTTAAGTCCCTCGATCTCCCACTCTTTTATCTTAAGAAAGCGGCTTCTTTGCGATAACTGCCTGTCAAGTTTGGCAAGCCGCTCGGGATCTGTGATTCTTGTAAGTGCGTAAATGTTTACAGGTTTCATGTTAAAAAATACTATTATTATTTTTATTTAGATTATATCATTAATCGGTAACAATGTATTATCTGAAAGTATATGCATGGCGCTTTTTTTCGGCATGCATTTAATGAGGCATTTATATATGAAGAACACTCGCTCCAATACCATGGATATGACGGAGGGACAGAGCCTGCCTCTTATCCTCGCTTTTGCGCTTCCCATGCTTCTTGGGAACATTTTTCAACAGCTTTACAATCTGGCCGATTCGGTCATAGTCGGAAAGCTTGTCGGTGCGGATGCGCTTGCTGCGATCGGTGCCACTTCCTCGATCACTTTTTTCTTTTTCGCACTCTGCAACGGCATAGGCTCCGCAGGCGGAATAATAGCTTCACAGCTGTACGGCGGTAAAAACTACAAGATGGTCAAGAAATGCATCTCAAACACCGCCTACATAATGATAATCTTTCCGGCGATCGTCGGAACTGTCGCTTTCATCACAAGTAAGCCGCTCCTTGAATTTCTGGATACGCCAAAGAACGTCCTGCCCGATTCGCTCGCATATGTTCACATCATGTGCGTAGGCATCATCTTTGTTTCGCTTTACAATTTTATCTCGTCGATGCTTCGCGCTTTCGGCGATTCGAAGTCTCCGCTTTACTTTTTGATCTTTTCGTGTGTTGTAAACGTCGGCCTCGATATTTTATTTGTATATGCATTTAAACTCGGTGTGCGCGGTGCCGGATATGCAACCATCATCTCACAGTTTTTGGCAGGCTTCGGAGCACTTATATACGCTACCAAAAAGAATGAATTTTTCAAACTTGAAAAGGACGATCTTTCGCCTCACTTTGAACTCATAAAAAGAACGATCTCACTGGGCATTCCACTTTCTTTACAGTTTTCGCTCATCGCCGTATCGTGCATGGCACTTCAGAAGGTCGTTAACGGATTCGGTGCGGTCGCAATGGCAGCTTTTGCCGCCACCAGCAGAATAGAACAGCTCATACATCAGCCTTACCAGACTTTGAGCGCAGCGCTTTCAACCTTCACCGGACAGAATTACGGCGCCAAAAAGCCCGAGCGTATGTCCGACGGATACAAGAAAAGCTTCATGATAATGGTGATCTTCTCGCTTGTCATGTGGCCTGTCATGACTGTGTTCGGTCATCAGGTAATAAAACTCTTTGTTAACGAGCCGGAGGTTATAGAGATGGGTGCAAAAGCGCTTACCATCACGAGCATATTCTACGTGTGCCTCGGCGCGATATATGTCATAAGAGGCGTATTGAACGGTATGGGAGACGGTTTCTTTGCACTGCTCAACGGTATTGTTGAAGTCATCGGACGTTTCACCGTTCCTTTCATATTGACCGCCATTCCGTTCATAGGACTTTGGGGCATATGGTGGTCGGTTGGAGTCGTTTGGTTCTTAAGCGGCTTTACGGCATGGCTTCGATATGTATACTATAAGAAGAAAAAACTATCGCACATATTTGAATGACCTATAAGGGGGACCGATAAAAAACGGGATATGGCCTTACGGTCATATCCCGTCTTATTTGCATATCTTTTTATCAATCGCCGTCGAGAGCTTCAAGTCCTTTCGCATTGGCCACTTTGTTTGCTTTGATGTTCTTAACCAAAGCGGTAAAGAGCGTGCAGCTGAGTACTATAAGAATTCCGGCGTATATCGGAAGAACGCCCCATCTGCCCGATGCCTTGAATACAAGACCGAGTGCAACGGGAGTGATCGTCTGCGCGGACATGCTCGCCGTATAGTAATATCCGGTGAACTTTCCAATCTTCTTTGAAGAACAAAGCTCCACGACCATAGGGAACGAACAGTTGTGAACAAGTGCCATACCAAAGCCTTTTATTGCCCATACCACGAATAAAAGCGTCGGAAAAGAAAATTCTCCGTTGGCTCCTGTCACGACGCCCGTGGGCCTTGCAAAGCACATGATAATATATGCGATGACAGTGATCGAAAGACCGAAGGAAACGGTCCATTTTCTTCCTACCTTATCGGCTATGGAGCCGGCCGTCGCAAAACCTATAACGGATGCGAGACCGCCGATTATCGTAAGTATCATCGTCTTGCCGGATGAAGACTGCAGATAGTATATAACGTAGTTTCCGATATACGTTGCGATCGCATTTTCTGACATAAACCACAAAAACTCTGCGCCGAGTATCGCAAGGAGCATTCTTTTGTTGGCAGCGCTCATAGGCTTATCGTCATCGATAGGTGCCTCAACGGCTGCAAGACGCTCGCCTTCATCCATCTCATCTTTTAACTCGTCAGCGAGTTTGTTTTCCTTGACAGTAAAGAAGAGAACCATGGCGGAAATGACCATAAGAAGAGAAGCAACTATGAAAGGTATTTCTATCGTCCAGACTTTTCTGGCTTCATCGGAAGCGTTGATGTAATCGCTCAATTTAAGGAAGATTCCGAGAACGGTAGCGAATGCTCCGCCGAGATATCCCATTATATTTATGATACCGTTTGCCTTTGCTCTTAAAGGCTTGGGAGTGATGTCGGGCATAAGTGCAACGGCGGGGTTACGGTACATCATCATGAACATCAAAACGATCGCCATCATGACCACCATCGCGCCGATACTGTTTTTATGGAAGAAAAGCGGTATGAACGGAAAAGCGACTGCCGCAACAAATGTACCGACAAGTATATAGGGCATACGTTTTCCGATCAAAGAATGAGTCCTGTCGGAAAAATTTCCGAAAAGCGGTAACAGAATGAGTGCCGCGAGGTTGTCGCAGGCCATTATTATACCGACTATCCACTGAACGTTAAGTATCTTAGCAGGATCGCTCGCCTTAAGTCCGGCAGACGAAAGACCGTACATCCTTCTTGCGAAGATGTCCGTAAGGAATGTCGGGCACCAGGAATCGTAAACCTGCCATAGCAGGCATATTCCGAAAAATGCAAATCCGATCAGTGCAGTCCGTCTCACGTTGAGTTTAAGTCCCGTAGTTGCGGTTTTTTCTTTCATAGGTCTTCTCCTTTAACGGTAATTGCTCACATATTATAAGTATACTATGACTTGCGTCGAATAAAAAGGAAAAAATGGTATTGTCTTTTTCGCTTTAAAGTGGTAGAGTAAATAACCAGCAAGGAGTGATCATTATGATAGTAGTACTTAAAGCAAATGTAGATAAAGAAAAACAGGACCGTCTTGTAGACTGGTTAAAAGAATCCGGAGTCGATGTCCATGTGTCTGTCGGCGAATATCAGACCGTTCTCGGACTCGTGGGCGATACCGCAAAGATCGATACCGATCTCGTTGAAAGCCTCGATATCGTTGACAGCGTGAAACGCGTATCCGAAACATTCAAGCAGGCTAACAGGAAATTTCATCCCGAAGACACTGTCGTAAATGTCGGTGACGTAAAGATCGGCGGCGGAAACTTCTGTCTTATCGCAGGGCCCTGTTCGGTAGAGTCCGAAGAACAGATCGTTTCGATCGCAAAGGACGTTAAAAAATCGGGTGCAAACATGTTAAGAGGCGGCGCGTTCAAGCCCCGCACATCACCTTATGACTTCCAGGGACTCAAAGCCGAAGGACTTGAACTTTTAAAAATTGCGCGTAAAGAAACAGGTCTTCCGATCGTATCGGAGATAATGAACGTAGGCGATCTTCATCTTTTCGAGGACGTGGATGTATTGCAGGTCGGAGCAAGAAACATGCAGAACTTTGACCTTTTAAGAGAGCTCGGACGTACCGACAAGCCCATCCTGCTTAAGCGAGGCCTTGCAAACACATTAAAAGAACTTCTTATGAGCGCCGAATACATCATGGCAAGCGGAAACGAGAATGTCATCCTTTGCGAGCGCGGTATCCGTACTTTCAGCGATTACTTAAGAAATACTCTCGATCTTTCCGCTGTTCCGATGTTACACGAACTGTCTCATCTTCCCGTGATCGTAGATCCAAGCCACGCTACCGGCATGGCAAGAATGGTCTCTCCCATGGCACTTGCGGCAGTCGGTGCCGGATGTGACGGACTTATCATCGAGGTTCACAACGATCCCGCCCATGCACTCTGCGACGGAGCTCAGTCATTAACTCCCGCGGATTACGATAAACTTGTTAAAAAGATCGTGAAAGTAAGGGAGGTCGTAACATGTTAGTAGGTGTTGTTGGTCTCGGACTTATCGGAGGATCGTTCGCAAAAGCATATACTAAAGCAGGGGCTGAAGTACTGGCTTACGACGCAAACCATGCGGTTACCGAATTTGCGATGTTATCGGGAGCGATAAAAGATGAACTCACCGACGACAGACTCAAAGACTGTGACCTTATCATGGTGTGCACCTATCCCGAAGCGGTAATAAGCTTCATGGAAGAGAAGGGTCCGCTTATCGGCAAGAAGCCCGTAGTGATAGATAGCTGCGGTACCAAGAGAAACGTTGTCAAAAAGGGAATGGAAGTCGCAAAGAAATACGGTTTTACCTATGTCGGCGGACACCCTATGGCAGGCACCCAGTATTCGGGATTTAAATATGCCAAAGACACTCTCTTCTACCATGCTCCGATGGTACTGGTCCCTCCCCGTTATGACGACCCGGTATTTCTTGAGAAGATCGAATCGCTCTTAAAGCCCGTGGGATTTGGAAAATTTACCGTCACCACAGCCGAGAAGCACGACGAAGTGATCGCCTTTACCTCTCAGCTTGCACACGTAGTTTCAAACGCTTACGTAAAGAGCCCCACTTCAAGGACACACTCCGGTTTTTCCGCCGGCAGCTACAAAGACCTTACCCGTGTCGCATGGTTAAACCCCGAGATGTGGACACAGCTTTTCTTTGACAACAAAGAATATCTTATAAACGAACTGGATATAATAATAAAGAATCTGTCCGAGTACAGAGATGCACTCGTTAACGACGATCCCGCCACCATGAAAGAACTTTTGGCCGAAGGCCGAAGGATCAAAGAAGAAGTTGACGGTTAACGAAAAGCGGGAGGCTTTCACCTCCCGCTTTTTCTTTATTCCTCAACCGGAAAATATACCTGATATCTTTCGTAACCGATGTTCTTAAGCGGAATGAACTTAATTCCGGTATCCTGGTATCTTGTCTTGAACGTCTCTTTCCAGAAGCCCCACTCGCGCTCGTTGTCATGAACAAGGAGTTCGCTTATATCGTGTCCTTTAAGGTGCAGCGTTCTCTCGGCGTCGGAAAGGCCCGCCAAAGCGATCGGTCCGTAGGAGAAGGCATACATGTTGTCGGAGCCTTCAAGCTTGACAGCGTATATATCCAAAGGAAGGTACAAAGAAACCTCATCGCCGTCTTTAAACGTACGGTTAAGTCTTATAAATCCGTCCTTTGTCAAAGCATCGATATCAATCTCTTCGTCGTTTACGGTAAGTGTCGGCTTTCGCTTAAGCCATCCGGGAAGTCTGAGCAATAAAGTAAAAGTAACTTCACCGTCGGTCGATATCTTGAAGTTTTCTTTTCTAAGATCGGGCTGATGCGGATAAATGTGAGTGTTTGCATCTATCGCCTGCTCTGCGGAAGACGTACTTGATGAATGGAAACTTCCGCTTAACGTATCTCTGTACTGGTCTATGATCACTTCTTTGTCTGCGATCTTAAACGTCGCCTTGCTTGCAGCATATATGCCTACAGCGATCTCCGAATCGTTTTGGTAATAAAGATATTTGTTGTGCGCCGCGTTGGCCTGAACGAGTGTACCGTGACAGCAGAAGAAATCTGAAAACTTCTGTCCCCAGCCTTTTCGAAGGCCGGCCGACATCGGAAGGAAATATGTGATAAGTCCTTCTTCAGGGAACTCTGCAGTCTGTCCGTTTGCGTGACCGCCTCTGAAATAGCCCTGAGCCATTATTCCGTTATAAAGGTTCTTTTCGATATAATCAAGAAATCTCGCTTCGCCGGTCCATTGGAAAAGAATGTCTGCCAGTCGGATCATGTTGTATACGGTGCAATGCTCCTGATTCTTATCACCCAGACGTTCCGCCATAGACTTCAAAGGAGTCCATATCTCGCCGCACGTCTGACCGCCCGTTACGAA
>JAILEQ010000049.1 GCA_024687305.1 Lachnospiraceae bacterium
TGCCGAATATAATATAAACATATTTATATAAACGCGTTTACACAAAAACAAGCCAAAAAAAGTAAGAGAAAGGGAAGACACAAAACAGGAGGACATTATGATCTTGATAGTTAACACGACCGCAGACAAAAGCGTGAGCGAAGCGTTAAGAGAAGAGCTGAAAAACAGCGCTGTCGAGGCGGAGATCGTTGAAGCAAGTGAGATGAAGATAAGCCACTGCATAGGATGCAACTACTGCTGGCTGAAGACACCGGGCGAATGCTCGATAAAGGACGATTACGAAGTGATCTTAAAGAAGATGATCCACGCAAAGCAGTTGTGGGTGATCTCGGACACGGCGCTTGGATTTTTGGACCACAAGGGGAAGAACATCTTTGACAGGATATTGCCTGTAGCCACGATGTATCTTAAGTTCGTGGGAGACCAGATGCGTCACGTGGCACGTTACAAGGATAAATTTGACATCGGCCTCATCTATAAAGGAGATCCCGACGTTGAGTATTTGAAGAGATGGAACGAGAGGGCGACGCTCAATTTTGAGAGCAAGTCGCTGGGAGTTTTTTCGACAAGTGAGATAAAGGAGGCGGTGTCATGCATGCATTGATAATAAACGGCAGTCCCAGAGTAAAGAAATTAAGCAATACGGACAAGATACTTGATAAGTTTGAGGCCGGAATGGCAGAAAAGGGCGCCACTTTCACGCGCTACGAGGTGTCCGACAGGAAACAGTGGGACGACATGAGAAAGGCTTTTGGCGAAAACAAAAACATACTGATCGCCATTCCTTTGTATGTTGAGAACATTCCGGGACTTCTCATCGAATTTCTGGAGACACTTACGCCCAAGAACGACGGCACAGAGATCGCTTTTATATTGCAGGGCGGCTTTGCGGAAGGCGTGCAGCTTCGCTGCGGCGAGGCGTATCTTAAGATACTTACGGAAAAACTTGGCTGCAAATACGCCGGAACGCTGGTTAAAGGCGACAACTTCGGCATAAGATTCGTGGACGAAAAAACTGTCCAAAAGATCACCGGCGCTTACACCGACATGGGCCGTGAGTACGCGGAATGCGGCAATTTCTTCTCGGAAAAATGCGCAAAATTTACCGGTCCCGAGATTTTTCCTGTACATATAAGGCTTTTGGTAGGTATAATATTTAAAACACTTGCCAAAAGAGGCTTTAAAAAGGCAGCCAAAGATTGGGGCTGCACAAAGCCGCTTAATTACAGGCCTTACAAGTAACAGAGGACAAAATGGGAAGAAGAACACAGATCACTAAAGAGATGATCCTCGAAGCATCTTACGAGCTGCTCGAAGAACACGGCATCGAAGCTGTGCAGATCAAGCAGATCGCCGCGAAACTCGGATGCTCCACGCAACCCGTCTCGTGGCAGTTTGGAAGCATGGCTGAACTTAAAAAAGAACTTTACTTTTACGCGGGCAACAAAGCCTTCGGCGACCTGGAAGGAAAAATGAGAGCGAGAAAAGACGCCATCGAAGCGTTTTTTGTATCGGGCTTACATTACCTTTCCATCGCTATCGATCACCCCAACGTATTCAGGTTCATAAACGTGGACGATACGAGGGAGACGATCGGTGAAAGCATCCACGGAGAAAAAAGTATCTTTTCTTTCCAGTTTGACGAAGAGGCCTTAAATATCTTCGCTGCTCAGTACGATATAAAGATCGAACTGCTGTCGGAAATGATAAGGGACATAGTGATCTACACCCACGGTCTTGCGCTAATGATGCTTTTTGACGGCGGCAAGCTCCCAAGAAAAGAAGCGTGCAGGATGGTGTACAACTTCGGAAGCAAGCTCATCTCGCAGCTTGGGATAAAAACAGAAGACAGATTCGAAGAGATCTACGAATCGTACAAATAAGACCGGGTCGGGCAACCGCCCGGCTTTTTTGCCGCAAAATCATCCCACCTCACATAAAATGAACCGACACCACCGTCCTCCGGGGTCAAAATAATTGATTTGACACAAGCGCGCAATAAACCTACAATAACTAGGCGAGTATTAATATTTCGAGGTAGATTATGGAATACGTAAAAGAACCTAAGATGCGCCCTAAATTTCCAAAGCGCGCGGTTGTGACCGCAGGTATGCCCTACGGTAATAAAGAGCTTCATTTCGGCCATATCGGCGGTGTGTTTGTGCATGCCGATACGTTTGCGAGATTTCTTCGTGACAGGATAGGTGCGGAGAACGTTATCTTTGTGTCCGGTACCGACTGCTACGGCTCCCCTATTTTGGAGGGCTACAGAAAGGCAAAAGAAGCCGGAACTTTCGACGGAACCATCGAAGATTACGTTTGTAAGAACCACGAAGCGCAGAAAGATACTCTGGATAAATACGAGATTAGCTTGAATCTGTTCGGAGCTTCCGCACTCGGAAGAGCCGGCGAGATACACAAAGAGGTTTCAAAAGAGGTCTTCGAAGGCCTTTACGAGAAGGGAACACTTGAGAAATTGAGCTCCCCTCAGTTTTACGATCCCAAATTCAAGTGTTTGCTTAACGGCCGTCAGGTCATCGGAAAGTGCCCCATTCAGGGCTGCCAGTCCGAAAAGGCTTATGCTGACGAGTGCGACCTTGGCCACCAGTACATGCCGACCGAACTCATAGACCCTCACAGCACGCTTTCGGGCCTTACCCCCGAACTTGTGGACGTAACGAACTGGTACTACAAGCTCGAGGATTGCATCCCGAAGATGCAGGCATATGTGGACGATCTTCGCGCCAACTCAAATGCCAGAAAGTACATGCTCACCACGATCGAGGAGTTCTTAAAGCCTCCGTACATCTATGTTCAGAAGAAGTTTGTTGAGGATCCGGACGCACTTCGCGCCAAGTTCCCCGAGCATGACGTTATAGACGACAACAAAAATTCATATACATTCGTGTTCAAAAATCTTGACGACAGAGACGCAGCCAGAAAGGTGCTTGAGAGTTTAAACATAAACTATCGTACCGGCAAGACGCTCGTTCCGTTCAGGTTGTCGGGCAACATCGAGTGGGGCGTGCCCTTCCCCGAAAAGGAAGGCTTAAAGGACCTTACATTCTGGGTATGGCCCGAATCGCTCTGGGCACCGATCTCGTTTACCCGCACTTACCTTGAGAGCAAGGGCGCGGACGCTGACGAGTGGAAGAAATACTGGAACGACGACGACGCAACGGTATACCAGTTCATAGGACAGGACAACATCTCCTTCTATGGCATCGCCCAGCAGGCAATGTGGGAGACATTGGGCCTAAAGAAAACGTTCTTAGTACCCAACAACCACATCCTTTTCATGAACAAGAAAGCTTCAAGTTCAGGTTCCATCAAGCCTCCGATGGCTAAGGACCTGCTTGATTTCTACACCCCCGAGCAGATGCGTATGCATTTCTTAAGCCTCGGACTTGCAAACAAATCCGTAAGCTTCGACCCTCAGGTTTACCTTCCCGAGGAAGAAAGAAACGGCGCCGATCCCGTGCTTAAGGACGGCAACCTCTTAACAAACGTATTTAACAAGATCATCAGAACGTGTTTCTATACTATACAGAAGGATTTTGACGGCAAGCTTCCCGTTCGCGAGATCTCCGAGAACATTCTTGCGGAGGCAAAGGACGCCATCCTTACTTACGAGCAGAACATGTACGATCATCAGTTCCACAAGATCACTTACGTTCTTGACACGCTTATCAGAAACATGAACAAGTATCTTGTAAACAACATGCGTACGGCCGAGGCCAACAATGACACAGAGCTTAAGGCTCAGGTGCTCGCCGATTCATTTTACGGCATAAGAGTTGCAACGGCGCTCATCCATCCGATCGCACCGAGCGGTTGCGAGAAGATCCGCGAATACTTAAACGTTGACGAGAGAATATACAACTGGGATTACATTTTCTCGACTCTCACAGACCTTATGCCCGACCCCGTAAACCATGAGTTTAAGTTCCTCGAGCCCAGAGTTGACTTCTTTAAACTCCACGAGACCCAGCTTGCCGCAAAAGAGCAATAATACAAGAAAGTACAAAGAAAAAGCGCCGATTGGCGCTTTTTTTGATGCCTGCATTTGAAAAGATAACACTATATTGACACAAAAACGAACAATTTTGCGCACAGTACTCAAAAACATTGAGAATGTGCGCTTTTTTACTTGCATATTGAAAAGTTGTATACTATTCTGTTTAAGGAACATAAAAAACACGCAACCTATTCAGGAGGTAAAAGGGGAATGAAGAAGATATTAAAGAGATTAACGGGGCTTACGACAGCGGCGGCGGTGTTTGTATATATGCCTGTTGCAGCTTTTGCAAGGCCTTACGACATCACGCACGGAGACGTAAATGTCGTAGCCGAGGTTAACGCCAACGGTAAAACAATCTATACCGTAAACGGTCAGCTCGATGAAACTCAGATAGTGATCGGCGGAGATTCAGGAGTACTTTATGCAACAGGTTATCATGTTTATATTGAATCGCGCGATAGAGCAAATGCTTTGATAGTATTTAATAATCTGGCTATCAGTAACAGTACTTATGCGGTTAAGACTGCAGGTGACGGAAATGTTACGATCGAACTGAACGGTGATAATATGCTTCAATCCGGAGGCAGAAATGCCGGAATACAAAAGGAAAATACCGGAACGCTTACCATAAAAGATGATGACAAGAACGGTCGCCTGGAAGTCCTTGGCGGCAGTAACGGAGCCGGGATCGGCGGAGGAGATAGAATGAACGGGACCGATATCATTATCGAAGGCGGTACCATAGAAGCGACAGGTGGATATGATGGCGCCGGGATCGGCGGCGGATTCGCAGGCAAAGGCGATACCATTACTATAAAAGGCGGAACCGTAACGGCAAAAGGCGGAGATTATGCTGCAGGAATCGGAGGCGGATATTATAATTACTCGACTGCAGAAGATGCCGGTAAAGGAATGAATATAACCATTGAAGGTGGAACCGTAACAGCAGAAGGCGGATTCTATGCAGCCGGAATCGGCGGAGGAAGCGGTCGTAACGGCGAAAATATTGTCATTGGCGGCGGAACCGTAACAGCAGAA
>JAILEQ010000094.1 GCA_024687305.1 Lachnospiraceae bacterium
GCAAGCATCCTGCCGTGAAAACTTACAGGTAAAAGCATTTCGGTAGCAATGCTTCCGTCGATCAGTTTATTGGAAAGATAGAAATCATTTACCACAAAAAACGACTCCATTCCAAGCGACAATATAAAGTTGGTGGTCACCATAGTCATCGTAATACCGTCTACCGCTTCTCTCCCTGCGTAGAGTGCTCTGTAAATTTCCACATAGATGACAAGTCTTATAAGTGTATTCAGTATGCCCATCCAGTGATCGAGCCGATATGCACTTTTTTGAAGAAAGCTTTTTTTTGCAAAAGCCATGTAAGGAGATATTTTCATGCAAATGCCTCCCCTGTGTACATTTTCTGAATAATGCTCTCTATTTCGGGTTCCTTTACCGTAATATCTCTCACACTGTAATTTCCGAGTATCTCATGCATAAGTTCATTTACATCGATGACATTGTTGTCAAAAGTAAAGCTAACTCTTCTGTCTTTCTTGTCTTCGATAACTACGTCCTCTATCGGTCTTACCTTAGTCTCTTCGTTGAATTCTGCAATAAGTTCTCTCGTGGTGCCGTATTTGCTTCTGATATCATGAAGGGAACCGTCATACATGATCGAACCTTTATCGATGATAATAAGCCTGTTACATGTCTGCTCAATATCCTGCATGTCATGAGTCGTAAAGATCATCGTAACTTTATCTTTTTCATTGAGTTCCTTTATAAAGCTTCTTATTGTCTCTTTTCCGATGATATCGACACCGATGGTGGGCTCATCAAAAAAGACTATCTCGGGGGAATGGAGAAGCGATGCCACAATGTCGGAACGCATTCTTTGTCCCAAAGAAAGCTGTCTTACCGGCTGATTGATAAATCCGCTCATATCAAGCATTTCCGTAAAACGACTGAGATTCTTCTTATACTTTTCATCCGGTATACGATAGATCGCCTTTAAAAGTTCAAAGCTGTCGATCACCGGAAGATCCCACTGCAGCTGAGATTTTTGCCCGAACACAACCCCAATGTTACCAACATAATCTTTTCTTTGTTTGTAGGGAGAATATCCTCCGACGGTTATACTTCCGCTGTCGGGACAAAGAATGCCTGAAAGCATCTTTATCGTTGTGGATTTTCCCGCGCCGTTCGGGCCTATAAATCCGATCATCTCCCCCTTCTCGATGGTGAAACTTATATCTTTAACGGCTTCTTTATACTCAAATTTCGGAACAAACATGTTGGCGATCATCCCGGGAATACCGGAATTTCTTTTATTCACCTTAAATGTTTTGGAAATGTCTTTAACTTCAATAAAACTCATCTTTTTCTTCCTCCCTTTATGCTCTCTCCTAGCCCCGATCTGCGGATGTTTACGGACTTAACGCTTGTCGTTTCGCATATCCGTTCAAGCACCTCTTTGGACGAGACATGGTTTGAGTTGTACCATATATTCATTTTCCCGTTTTCTATGGTCATTTTCTCGACTTCGATATCGGAAATATCCGGAGACCGTCCCTCGTATTCAACCGCGCACACCTCCATAGGCACCAGTCTTTTATACAGTTCTTCTGTAGATCCGTAAAAAGAAACCTCTCCCTCATCAAGCACCAATACCCTGTCTGCTATCGCCGCGATCTCTTCCATGTCATGGGAACTTACCAGGATTGAGGCTCCGCGCTCCTTTTTTTCTTTTACAAGTTTTCTGAACGCTTCCTTGCCGTTCTGATCGAGTCCCATACAGGGTTCGTCAAATATGTACAAAGAAACATCTCTCAAAAATGCCATTCCCAGCTCCGCTCTTCTTTTCTGACCCAGGGAAAGGTTCTTGGGTTTTGAATCGTACAGGCTCTTAAAATCCAGCTCTTTTGATAAATATTCAAGGCTGTTCATGAATTCGCCGTCCTTTAGTCCGAATACCGTTTTTGCTTCGTTAAGACCTTCAATAACGGTGAAATCTTCGCTGTAAACAGGTACATTGGCGAACAGAGCGGATATCCGGTTTGATACTTTTCTTTTGTCCACAATCGGATCCTTACCGCATATCCTTATATGTCCCTTTTCTTGTCTGAGAAGCCCTGCCGCCAGCTTTAAAAACGTAGTTTTGCCCGCTCCGGACGCTCCTATCACTCCAAGTACAGTCCCCTTGGGGATATGAAGATCCATATCTTTCAGTTTGAATTTATAAACGTGATCGAATAAGACCATAGTTCTTCCTCCAAGCATAAAAGTACCCCCTGTACCATTGCGGTACAAGGGGTATGGGATGAACGTTATAAATTTAGGGATGAACAGTCTATTTGGGTATCATCATGTTTACGATGAAGTATCCGTCTTCCTCGTAGAAGTCGGTCATTCCTTCGTAAAATTCAACTGTCTCTTTGATCTGTGCAACTCCGAAACCGTGTTTTTCACCGTCAGGCTTGGTCGATCTTAACTCAGGATTGGGAGCCAGCACCGACTCAGCGATCCTGTTCTTTACCGAAATGACGTCGTACCCTTTCTTTTCATAAACATCGATGACGATCTCCTTTTTATCCTGACTGCGCTCGCACTCAATGGCATTGTCTACGGCATTGGCAAAGATCGCAGAAAAATCAATCCCCTTCATCTTGTCAAAGGAAGCCTTTCCAATCGAAACCTTTACATCAATATTTTCCTTGGAACAGATCTCGAGTTTATCGTTTAAGATATGATTTAAAAGCGGATTGGAGGTCTCAACATAACTTCTTACCGCATTCAGTTTTTCCAGAATCTCTGAAATATAGTTTCTTGCACTTTCAAGATCGGAATTGTTGATGTACGAAGCCAACACCATCAGATGGTTTCGCATGTCATGCTTAAGTTTTCTGGTGTTTTGATGGAGGTCGCGTATCTCCGCATCCTGCTTGCTTATCTCCTCCATCTGCCACTTACAGGAGTCAAATTCGTACTTAAGATCCTTATTCGCTGCTTCCAGTTCATATATTCTGTTTTGAAGTTCTTCCAGTTCTTTTTTCTTTTTACCGATCATCTTCTCATGTACTTCAAAATAGCCTGCTTTGCCTCATCGGAATAAGATTTTCCTATCGGCAGTACCTCACCCGTTTCCAGGCAAAGTTCATCGGGCTTATAGGTTTTTATATGCGTAAGATTTACCAAAAAGCCTTTATGAATCCTCAAAAAGTCACTCGCTTTAAGCTCATTTTCCACATTGGTGATAGTGGCACGGGTTTTATATTCGCCTGTCTTTGTATTTATCAAAAGATAATTAGCAAGACTTTCAAAATATAATATCTCATCGAGACGAAGGGTTATTGTTTCGGTCCCCGCTTTGAAAACATAATGCTTTTCTTTCTTAGAAAGTTCCTCCCGACAGTCTTTTAGCACGCCGCAAAGCTCTTTTTGCAAATACGCTTTTCTTACAAAGGCAAACGGATGATACTTAAAACTGTCATATACCAGTTCGTCGTGGGCCGTTACGAAAATGATCAAGGTATCGGAACCGCTTTCGTAAAGACGTCCCGCGACATCCATACCGCTCAGTCCCGGCATATCGATATCAAGAAGCAGCACATCGGGATTGGTTTGGTCCGAATCAAAAAATGATTCACCGCCGGTATGACATATAATGACGCTGTCCGGATACAGGTTTTCGACCAATCTCTTTATATCATCAAGCATTTTAGGTTCATCGTCTAAGATCGTAATCTTCACCTTTGTTCACCTAACCTTTTAGATCTTTCAAAGACCTGATAAGATCGATGTCAGACTGCATTACTTTCATATTGGCGGTTATCGGCTCTTCACCGGGCTTTGTTACTGTCACTTCGATTATCGTGCCTTCAGTGACTCCGTTCTTTATGAATCTTTCCAAGAAACTTGTAAACTTCGGATGATTTGTCTTAAATGTATTGATTGCAGCCATGAGCTGCATCATTGCTGAAGGGTTCATTGAATTCTCCTATTCCTGTAATATCTTTAAAGCATACGAACAAGTCGGAATAATTGTTTTATCGCTTCGCTCCGCGGCTTCGATTATCTTGTATACCAGACGTTTCGCTATACCTCTTCCGCCATACTCGGGTAAGACCTCGGTATGATATATTTCCCACCCGTCGGATGTTTCATAATAGTCGCATTCCCCGATCAACTTGTCGTTATCATAGGCGACACTTCTGTTCGCGTCAGTCTCCAATTTCACTTTAATACCATGCGTATAGACACATGTAAGCGCTTTTGAAGGACATGCTTCGATAGCCTGCCATATTTCCGGTGACGGTGCTTTTGTAAGATCTATCCATGGCCGTCTTGTGATATCGAAAGTCTTTGGACTGCCTGTCACGCATCTCTTTGCGTGCCAACATTTCTCGGAATTCCAAAAAACGGCCAAATTTTCTGTCTCATATAATCTGTGCATATTTATCCCTCGTTTTCATGATTCGTAAGATTCCTGCGGGGTTTTACTATATACCCGGGAGGTAAAGGAATCTCCGAAGAATTACTTTCATATATCTGGACATTTAAATGTACGATCAGCTTTCGCGATCAATCAAGCTTTTTGACAAAAACAGGAGAAGATCGTCATCATTAACGCAGGGTGCATATTGATCCAACACCTTGTTTTGGTACCAGACTCCGCTCCCGTCAGGAATATACCCGCGTTTAACATATATACGCTGAGCCGATCCATAACCGGAGTGCACACCAACCGCCAGAAATACCATGTCCGACAGCTTGGACGCTTCGCTCTCCGCCACATCGAGCAGCTTATTGCCGATCCCTTTTCCATGTATGTCAAAGAAAACCGTCAGATCAACGATCTCGGGATAGTTCATGCCTCCCCAGGGCCCTTCTGTCGGATGAAGGACAAGAGTGCACTGACCCTTGACAGCTCCTTCATATTCTGCTATGAATACAAGCCTTTCGCCTTCTTCCTGTTCTTTATAATAATCCTCGTATATCTTGATCTGCGGATGCCATCCGTAGGAAAGATATGTGTCATAAAGGACCTTAGCATCGTCCGGCACCATGCTTCTGATCTTCAAAGTTCCATCGTCATAATATGTTGTCATGGGTCCCCCTTTTTAATGATCTACAGTATTTCATAATCATCCAATTTCACTTCTTCTATCATCTTTTCCGTATCTTTTCCGGTATTATCATAAATATGTCCGATGTTCTCCGGAAGCAAGTCAAGTTTTCTTTTCAGAAACTTTGCCCTTTCGATCAAGTCCACATCTCCGCGGTTACGAATACGTCTTTCCAGCTCCTCTTCCGCAGCAGTAAGAACGATATAATAAAGCTTTGCACCGCGCAAAGCAGCAAGTTCCCGAACTCTGGGAAGTTCATCCTCTATCACATAATCAATCAGTACATCTGTCCCCTGACTGAGCGCTCTGTCTGCCGTGGTTATGATACAATCCCAGTTAAACCGAAGTATATCTTCCCACAACACGGTATCCGATGCTTCTCCGCCCACAAAGAAATCACCCTTATCTTCCGGCTCTACAAATCCGGCATGAAAATCGTCCCCGTGAATAACATAAACTGTTTTTCCACTCTCAGAAACCAGGTGTCTTGCGTATCTGTCTGTAAAGGTTGATTTACCTGCTCCACATGGACCGGATACAAAAATAATCTTGTTCATAAGTTCAAATCCTATTCTTATCAGTATATAATAATCATCTGCATCTACTGTCAGGGAATCGATTTTTCATCCATTTCTTTCACAGTACTGAAGTATTTGAAACTATTAT
>JAILEQ010000110.1 GCA_024687305.1 Lachnospiraceae bacterium
CCTGTTACATATTTCCCCATTCAGAAGGGTGAATTGCTTTATGACGACTTTGATTCAAGTATCAAAGTCAGGTCGGTGAACGCCAAAAAGCTTGTATTGGATATTGACGGATATCTCGTAGAGCCAAACGAAGACGGAACAATAAATATGCAAGCGGAACCCTTAAAAAAAGTAACACTTGAAAAAGGCCGATCAATCCAACTTGTAACGCTCAGCATGGATGCAGGTTCAAATATCAGCATTTCCTTTGAATAGGAAAGTAGAAAGCGGGAAAAGCAACGTAAACGCGGAGAGTGATCGCATACGTTGCTTTTTATGATCAGGTGCGCCGAAAAAGTGCAGCAAAATGGCACGGTCTCCGCATATCTACAATGCAGGTCCGTGCCTTGTATAATCATATTAGAGCTAATGTTTTCCATGAATAATTACTCGAATTCATATTTTTTCAGGTCTTTGAGATAATTCTTGTATAACCCATCTTCCCCACCGAAAAAACGTTGTTCTTGAATTGATAAAGTGTGTTTCTCCAACTTTAATTCAGAAAGCTTCATAGTACAGATAAAGTCCGTGGCTTGAAACAGTCTATAATCGGACGGTAGTACCTTCTTGGTAACGACAGAAGGCAACAGAATATTAAATACTGAAGCAAGAATTCGTGATAATTCCACTTGGCCGTTATCATAGTATATCTTTACAATGTCATATGATAAAAGCATTTCGTAATTGTTTTTTACCCACTCACCGATTTGTTTGGAAAGTTTTCCGGTTGCATCCGTTATATCTTCAACATTACGTTTCTCGATATAAAACGATTTGAATTTTATCTTTGTCTTACGAACAAATCCCATCATCTTCATTAGAATTTTTCTTCGGACTACGATATCTTCATACTTAAATTCAGACTCCATTCGGATAATCGGGCCTGCATGTAAGCAATGCTGTGGATATCCCAAATATGTCAGTTCATGCTCCAGCGAGATGAGACATTCATTAATGTCGTTACTTTGATCATGAAAGACCATTGTAACTATGTAATATGGTGCTATCGGCTGATACTCGCCGAAATCACCTGATTCATCAATAAAAATGCTTAATTCCCTCATAACCCTCCAAGACAAAAGAAAAAGGTGTGGGACACCCACACCATATCGATGGACCCGGGTCTTACGACCAGCCCTCGGTAATGCGAACATTACCTTGTATACACATATTACCATAGGCGCAATTAACACGCAACTAATACTTCCGGTTATTTCTTCTCCAGATTCTTCTCGTGCTCCTTAATCGCCTGCCTTATAAGGTAAAGCACTTCTCCGTTAATGGAACGTCCCTCATACTCTGCAAGATCCTTAAGCTTATCATGTGTTTCTGTATCTATCCTTTGAATAGGAAAGTAGAAAACGGGAAAAGCAACGTAAACGCGGAGAGTGATCGCATACGTTGCTTTTTATGATCAGGTGCGCCGAAAAAAGGCAACAAAAAAGAGATATGTAGCGCAAACCGTAGCTTTGGGGGAGAAACACGAGCGCGAGCGGGCTCATATTTTGCTGACGCAAAATATTCGTGTCGCGCTGTCGCGCTATCGTCTGCTCGCAAATCGAACACACTTGTGATCAAGCTCCCGTGTGTTCTTTTGCTCTCATCCGGCCCCGCTCGTAGAAACGCGCAGGTCGTCCCCGCGAGAGGTTCAGCGAACCTCTTCGCATGTACTTCCCCCGGCTCGCGTTTGAACAAAAAAGAGGATATCCGATTGGATATCCTCTCTTTTTGTTCAGAGCGCGAGACGGGGATCGAATCGAGCAAAAAAAGGACAGTAAATCCAGTAAAGAAAGGAGTTTCGGGTATCCCGTTGGTTAAAAAATCTGCAAATCTTAACCAAAAATCTAATGTATTATAGAACGATGGTACCATTAACTCAGTTCAAATATCCCATAGAAAAATATCTATATCTTCCTTTTCGATTCCTAAAACATGCCAAAATTCTATCCATTCGGAAAGAGTAAAGAGTCCATTATTAAAACGGTAAACAATGGTGCTTCTTGGCATAAACATTTCATTTGCGATGTATTCCCAGCTCATTTTTTTATACTGTTTGCCCCCTAAACAGTGTACTGTCATTTTTTGTATTTTCGTTTCTATTTTGTCATGATATGTAAGTGTAACTTTAGGCAATATATTACCCCTCCTTATTTTTTCTGTTACAACAAATAAATATAATTAGTGTAACAGTATTGTTATATATTGTCATTTTTGTCCATTCCCTGTAACTTGTACGGTTATTTAGTCCATGCTATATTTTAAATAGATAGTAGTAGATTGGAGAAAAGTTTATGAGTATAGGTGAACGAATTAGAAATAAGAGGGAATCATTAAACATTAGTCAGACGGATCTTGCTATGAGAGTAGGTATCTCAAAGCAAACACTTTACAAATATGAAAATGACATTATTGATAATATTCCCAAGAGTGTAATAGAAAAAATATCACAGCAGTTAGAATGTTCGCCTGCTTTTATTATGGGTTGGGAAAGCAACCAAATGAACAGTGATATGTTTCCGATTATTAGTATGTTAGACGCGAGCGAAAGGGAGGAATTACTAATTTTTGCAAACAATCTGATTAATCGCAGACAGGTTGATTAGTGTTTCTAACAATGGAAATTAACTCGCATTTTTTTTGACGCAAAAGGAATAGAAAAGCTTGGAAAAGATGAAAAGTGAAAATATAAAAACCGATGATGCTATAACAGATTTTAATGAAATAATAGAATTATGTAGACAATATTTGATAGAACAGCAACATAAAGAAGAGGCATCTTATAATTATGCTTTGCTACGAATATTTAGTTCGATCCTTTTGACCAGTTCTGAGACAGTATCTTTATTGAGAGAGGGCTATTCTGAAGGTGCTCTGGCTTTATCAAGGCGTCTATATGAGGGACTCGTTATTACAGATTTTATGATAAAAAAATATCACGAAAATGATAATAAAGTTTTAGAGCGCTTTCTTTATGCTCATGCCGTAAGCGCGATTAAAGAAGATTTATGCATGCTGGAATATAAATTGAAAGAAGATAGTAATGAGAATGAAAAGAACTCAGCTAAAAAACTGATTGGAAATTTGAAGAAACAATTGAATGATATAAGAGATGAAATAGGCATATCCAAAGATGAATTATTTAAAGATTATTGGTGGACAGGATATAAAAGTTTTGCTGAACTCGCGAGTAAAACGGATTTTTCGCGAGATTATATGTATATAAAAGCCTCGAACAAAATCCATTTTAATGCATCTAGTATATTCAACTATATTGATACTAGTGAGCAGGGAATACTTATTGGCGATTCAGAGCGAGGAGCTGAGTTGCCACTATGGTTTGCAACTACGGTATTCACTACAATTGTAGGGCTGATTTATTCAATATTCCCATGTTTGTGTAATGAAAAAATATTAACGCGTTGCTGGAAATTATATGAAAAAACGAATTTTCTAATGAAAAATAAGGTGTAAAAATCTGACGAATACAAGTATAGGTGAGATTTGTGAGCGAAAACGGGTATGAATAGAAAAGAATCATTAGAAAGAACTCATCCTGAGTTGATTTTAGAGTGGGACCAAGAAGAAAACGGTAAAGTGCAACCAACAATGTTTACTGCTGGAAGTCAGGCAAAAGTGTGGTGGAAGTGTAATAGTTGCGGCTACAAATGGATGGCAAGCATTAATAGCAGAACTCGCGGAACCGGATGTCCTGAATGTGGTAAGAAGAAAATGGGAGAATCCCATAGAAAAACGGTTTTAGCTGGGGGCAAAAGTTCGCTTGCAGTAGTTGATCCATTGCTGGCATTGGAATGGAACTATGAAAAGAACCCAATATCCCCACATGAATTAACTGCAAATACAAATTATAAAGCGTGGTGGACATGTCCTGATTGTGGATATGTTTATCAATCGGCAGTATCGAATCGCCATAAGAATTCATCGGGATGTCCGGTATGTGCTAATCAAGTACTATGCAGTGGAATTAATGATTTAAAAACGTTATATCCGGAAATTGCGTCGGAGTGGTCTGCAAAGAATGAAGAAGCGCCTAATAAAGTGCTTGCTGGTGGGCATACTAAGCATTTTTTTCAGTGTCATCGGTGCGGATATATATGGAGTGCTTCGAATGCGAGCAGGATAAGAGGGACTGGATGCCCGAACTGCTCCTTTACACTACATACATCAATTCCAGAGCAAGTTATTTTCTTATGTTTAAAAACTGTTTGGCCATCAATTCGTAATTCATATAAACCAAGATGGCTGCAGGGTCGAGAAATAGATATATATATTCCTCATTTGAAAGTGGGAATAGAATATGATGGTGGTGGATGGCATCAAGATATAAAACGTGATATCGATAAAACGAAGATGATGCATGAGCATGGAATTGAGCTTATAAGAATAAGAGAAAGTAAATGCCCCAAAGTTGCAGACAATAGTATACAAATAACATTAAGGGATAATGCGAGAAACTATTACGGCATTCAAAAAGCTATCGAAGAATTATGCGATATTTTGAATGAAAGGTTTGATGCAAATATTGAATTGCAGTGTAATGTGAAAGACGTATATGCAGAAGTAGTAGAAAAGTTTAGAAATAAGATATTAGATGTTTCATTTGCATCAGAATATCCGAATTTAATGAGTGAATGGAATTATGAAAAAAACAAAGGTCTAGATGCTCATAATATTTCACCTAAGAGTGGTATAAAAATTTGGTGGAGATGTAAGGACTGCGGATATGAATGGCAAAGTACGCCAGAGAGGAGAACAAGAGCGGGATGCCCATATTGCGCGCATGAAGTTGTATGGGCCGGACATAACGATGTGGCAACAATAAGACCAGACATTCTCGAAGAATGGGATTATGAGAATAATCAAATCAAGCCGCAGGAGGTCATGGCAAGCAGTCACAAAAAAATAGCATGGAGCTGTAAAAAATGCGGGTACAAGTGGAGTTCGCCACTGTATAGCAAAGCGGCAGGACATGGTTGTCCCAAGTGCGCAAGAGAAACCGTGGCTAAAAAACAATCTAAACGAGTTAAAAATATTGAAACAGGGAAAATATATGATTCTGTTAAAGAAGCTTCTCAAGAAACCGGTATAGGTGAATCCAATATAACAAGAGTTTGCCGAGGAGAAGGAAAAAAGGCGGGCGGATATCATTGGATCTATTACTAAATGACTCATTGAAATGAAGGATTCGGAATGAGCCAACATATGACTAGAACTGTTCCTTATGATGAGTAACATGGACAATTATATAGTCAAGGATATTAAGGTAAAGATGAGCGAAATAAAAGACTATTTGGTGAAGAAGACAATTGAAGAAATGCAGGAAAGTTTAAAGCAATATCGCAAGTGTATCCTAATTAGGCCGACTGGCTTTGGAAAAACTTATATTGCAATTCATGAAGCAGCTAACTATAAATGTACGATCTTTTTATATCCAAGGAAAATAATAAAGCAGACGATAATGGAAAAATATAAAAAGGTCATTAAGTTATATAACATAAGGTTTATTAGTTATCAGAGATTGGCTAAAAATGCCAATAATTTATTTGTTGTTGAAGGATTGAGAAGTGTAAATGATGGCGATTCTACTCTATTCATTTTTGATGAGGCCCATATGACTGGGGCAGAAAAGACTAGTGAAGCTATATGCAAATTGCAAAAATTATTTCCGAATTCAAATTATTTAGGATTGACGGCAACACCTGAACGAGCAGATTGGTATGATTATAAAAAGCATTTTTTTGATGATCGAGTAATCTCTACATATACGCTTACGGATTGTATTAGGGATGAGTTGTTTAATAAGCCACATTATATATATACTTTGTTTTCAACGAAAGATTGTATAACCAGTCTCAAAGAAAAGAATAACCAAGTGAAAGACAGAAAGACTCATGAAGTTATTTCGAAAAAACTCACTGATATTGAAGTACGAACAAGTGCGTTTTTAAATATGGATGAAGTGCTCAAAAATAGCATTAATGAAGCTGTTCAAAACATCACCTATTTAAAATTTATGGTCTTTTTTTCGAAAATTGAAACGTTGCATGCGAAAATTGATGTTATCGAAAACGCATTTTTAAAGGCGTTTCCAACGCACACAGTTAGAACTCTGATTATAACATCCGAAGAAAAATACAAAAAAAACGTAGATAAAATGGGTGATTATGCCTATACAACAAACACTATAGATTTGATTGCAAGCGTTGATATGTTGTCTTTAGGATATCATGTTGATGATTTGTCGGGCGTAGTAATGTTGAGAGCTACAGAATCTGACATTATATATAAACAGCAAATTGGGCGATGTTTGTCTATTGCATCCCAAAATACGGCTATCATTTTTGATTTTGTTGGCAATATGTTTAGAAGACAGTATCATGTCGGTCCCAATTCCATAATCGAAAGAGATGACGCAAAAGGATTCCTAGGGGAAGATATAATGAACTTAACGTCAAACGATGTACTATTACATGACTACGTCACTGAATTGGAGGACATAGACAGGATTATAGAAATAAGTTCTGACGAGATAAAGCGAGCTGTAATAAATGCTTATCTTTACAAAAATGCTCCAATAAAGTTTTGCGCTAGACGGCTACATATATCAATTTTAGAATTTAAACGATTGGTTAATTCATACAGAAAGTGGGAAACATAAATGAATATTCCTATAACTGATCATTTGGGGAACGAGTTTGAAAGTATAAAAAGTTTGGCGAAACATTATAACCTACCAGACTATGTTGTTGCTGCACGCTTGAAGAAAGGGTGGTCTATTGAAGCTGCTGTAACAACACCTAAAAGAGATACTATTAAGCCCTATATTGATAGGAATAATGTTGTCGATCATGAAGGGAATTCGTTCAAATCACAGAAAGAAATGTGCGAATTCTGGAAGGTTGATAGAGCTTCGTTTGGTAAAAGATTAGAGGCGGGGTGGACAATAGAAAGAGCACTTACTACACCAACAAAGAGATATAAAAAAACGCATTTTGATAAAGACGATATTTGTGATCATAAAGGTAATAAATTCAATTCCCAAAAAGAAATGTGTGAATTCTGGGGAATTGATAAAGATGCCTTTAGTAAAAGATTGGATTCCGGATGGACGTTAGAAGATGCTTTAACAAAACCTAAAGGCTATAATCCCAGTCAGATTGAAAAGAATAAGTGTTACGATCATCTAGGAAACCAATATGATAGCCTATCACAAATGGCAGCAGCATATAGTATTCCGCTTCCTACGCTTTCTACGCGAATAAAAAAAGGCTGGTCAATAGAAGATGCCTTAACTAAGCCTAAAGGTTTCAATCCATCAAGAGCCGAAGAAGCAGGATGTTATGATCATTTGGGGAATGAGTATAATACCTTATCTGAAATGGCAAAGGCATATAATATTCTGCCAAGTACTCTTCAGAGGCGATTGAGTAAGGGTGTTCCGCTAGAGGATGCGTTAAAAGAATCTGATAGAACAATATCTCGAAATTCGGTAAAAATAAAAATATGTGATCATCAGGGGAATGAGTATAATAGTCTGTCTGAGATGGCAAAGGCATATAATGTTCCGATAAGTACTCTCCAGAGGCGATTGGGTAAGGGCGTTCCGGTAGAGGATGCGTTAAAAAAATCTAATAGAACTAGATCAACAAATGCGATAGACATGTTTTATGTGGACCATGAAGGGAATAGATTTAGCACGAAGGAGGAGATGTGTGATTATTGGGGTGTTAGTAAAAAAACGTTTGCAAGTAGGATTAAAGAAGGTTTCTCACTTGAAAAAGCATTAACTTATAGGCGGAATATAATAAAAGATCCTTTGGGAAATGAATTCTCGTCAATTAAAGATATGTGTGAGTATTGGGGGTGCTCCTATACTATTTTCTCCCAAGTGCGAAAAAGCGCACCAACCTTAATGGATGCTTTGAAGGAAGCGGCGAAGAGAACGGAGGAAAAGAGGAACGGTAATGGAATAAGACATGGACGAGAATGCATTGATCACTTAGGGAATACATTTTCTTCAATAACAGCTATGTGCAAATATTGGAAAGTAAATAATGGTCTGTTCCAAGATAGAATAGAACGTGGCTGGAGTGTTGAGGATGCTCTTACAAAAGGAAAAGTACATACGCATACTAAAACAGTAAATTGCAAAGATCATTTGGGAAACACGTTTCCTGATGTGAAGAGCCTGTGCGATTATTATGGCGTGAGTAAACTGGCATATATATCCAGAATTCAGAGAGGAATGCCACTTGAAATGGCTTTGACAAAGCCAACACAACAGAAACATGGGAGAGACGACAATTATGTAGATCATGTAGGAAATGAGTTCGATACTTTGCAAGAAATGCTTGATTACTGGAATGTTGAAAGAGGCACCTACTTTGCTCGATTACAAAGAGGTTTATCCTTGGAAGAAACACTGTCCGGTAAAATATTTAGTCGATTAACAAGAAATATGGAGTATGGGGGTTTTTCGAAAATAAGTTTTGCATATGAAGCAGATGACATACAATATTTTGAATGCCATAAACAAGATGGTTATATTGATTTTCTTACAAAAGCAGAGATAATGTCTTCCAAAGCATTACGATAGTATTGGCTTGCAGTTCATTTATGTGTTAATTGAGTAAGAAAACAGTACCTATTTTGTCCCTATTGTGTATCTTTCTTTCTAAAAAAATCCATGCTATGATCATAATGGAAAGAGTGAAGAGAATGTCATGATCGGCATTCTCTTTTTTGGCGAGCGGGCTCATATTTTGCTAACGCAAAATATTCGTGTCGCGCTGTCGCGCTATCGTCTGCTCGCAAATCGAACACACTTGTGAGCAAGCTCCCGTGTGTTCTTTTGCTCTCATCCGGCCCCGCTCGTAGAAACGCGCAGGTCGTCCCCGCGAGAAGGCGCAGGAAGAATAGCGCAGGAGAGAAGATTGCGAGCGCCTTCCTCGCGGGGACTCCATTTCCCCGTCTCGCGTTCGCATAACAAAAAAGGACATCCGTTTGGATGTCCTATTGTTATGCGAGCGCGAGACGGGGATCGAACCCGCGACCCCAACCTTGGCAAGGTTGTGCTCCACCGCTGAGCCACTCGCGCATTTGTTGTGCTTTGTTTCGCACGCAAGTTATACTAACACAGGTAAACGGATAATGTCAATTGTTTTTTTGAAAATATTCGGCGACGGCAAAAACACCTCAAAAATCCGCTAAAACAGGGCAATTCGAGTACTGATCCATAGCCCTTTGGTCATTGACAAAAGAGAGTAAATGTACTATCGTACTTTGTTAGATAAATGCGTTAAAGCAGAAAAGTAATGAAGAGGAAACAAAGCTATGCCTATTACAGAAATACTCGAACAAAACGCCGCCAAATACGGTAATGACGTTTGTCTTGTGGAGATAAATCCCGAAGTTAAGGAAGTAAGGAGAGTTACGTGGAAGGAGTACGAACTTATCGAGCCCAATCCCACGACTCACTACAGAAGAGAGATCACCTGGAACGTGTTCAACGAGAAGGCAAATCGTTTTGCGAATATGCTTCTTTCGAGAGGTGTTACGAAAGGCGATAAAGTTGCCATTCTCCTTATGAACTGTCTTGAGTGGCTTCCGATCTATTTTGGAATTTTAAAGACCGGTGCGCTTGCCGTTCCGCTCAATTTCAGATATGCCTCCGATGAGATAGAATATTGTCTTAAACTCGCCGAAGTCGATGTTTTGGTATTCGGTCCCGAGTTTATCGGACGTATCGAAGCCATCGATGAGAGAATATCCAAGAATCGTCTTCTTTTTTATGTAGGTGACAACTGCCCTAGTTTTGCGGAAGACTACAATTCCCTTACGGCGAACTGTTCAAGTGTATCGCCCGACATCAAACTTACGGATGACGACGATGCTGCAATCTATTTTTCATCGGGAACGACCGGATTTCCCAAGGCAATATTGCATGCACACAGAAGTCTTATGCATTCATGCAAGGTTGAGCAGGCTCATCACGGACAGACAAAAGACGATGTGTTCCTTTGCATACCCCCTCTTTATCATACAGGCGCAAAGATGCACTGGTTCGGAAGTTTCCTTGTTGGCGGCAAAGCCGTTTTGCTAAAGGGAACAAAACCCAAATACATTTTTGATGCCGTATCTCAGGAACAGTGCACGATCGTGTGGCTGCTCGTTCCGTGGGCTCAGGATATTCTGGAGGCTATCGACAGAGGCGAGCTCAAACTTGAAGATTACAAACTTGATCAGTGGAGACTTATGCACATAGGTGCACAGCCCGTTCCGCCCAGTCTTATAAAGCGGTGGAAAGAAATCTTTCCGAATCATCAATATGATACGAATTACGGACTTTCCGAATCGATCGGTCCCGGCGCTGTTCATCTCGGCGTAGAGAATATAGATAAAGTCGGTGCGATCGGTAAGGCAGGATACGGCTGGAAGACCCGTATAGTAGATGAGAACGGAAACGACGTTAAAAAAGGCGATGTCGGAGAACTTATTTTGCAGGGCCCCGGTGTCATGAAGTGCTATTATCATGACAAGAAGGCTACCGCCGAGGTACTTAAAGACGGCTGGCTTTACACCGGCGATATGGCTGTTGAAGACGAGGACGGCTTCATAATGCTCGTCGATCGTAAGAAAGACGTTATCATCAGCGGCGGTGAGAACCTTTATCCCGTTGAGATCGAAAACTTCATAAGGAATCACGATGCGGTTCATGATGTGGCAGTCATCGGTATGCCGGATTCAAGACTCGGTGAGATCGCGGCAGCGATCATTGAGCTTAAGCCCAACATGATAGTGACGGAAGAGGAGATAAATGAATTCTGTCAGGCGATGCCCAGATATAAGCGTCCCAGGAAGATCATTTTCGCCGATATTCCCAGAAATCCCACGGGTAAGATCGAAAAACCCAAACTTCGTGAAATTTATTGCGGCGTAAGTCTTGTAGAAGCACAGAATAAAGGTTAAAATAGTGGTGTATCGATTTACTCGGTACACCATTTTCAGCAACTGAAAACAGGGGACAGTACAAATAGGGGAATGTAACATGATTTCAAGCGAGGATATTAAGCATTTTGCTTCAGGCAGAAATATTCTTCTGGTTGAAGACAACGAGATTAACGCAGGCATAGCAAAGGCGCAGCTTGAGCCTGCAGGGTTTAATGTGGCATGGGTTGATGACGGCAGCAAAGCATGTGAGATGTTTATGAATTCAAAGCCACATTATTATTGCGCTATCGTGACCGATCTTATCATGCCGGTTATGGACGGAATGGAAGCCGCTAAAGTCATAAGAAACAGCGACAGAGACGACAGCGACATTCCGATACTCGGGATCACTGCCAACGCTTTTTCGAATAATGCTTCATTGTTGTCGGAGAGCGTGATCAACAGCGTAATCTCAAAGCCATACAAGAGAGAAGATCTCCTGGATTGGATATACAGCAGTGTTATGGAGTACGAAAAGACAGATGTTACAGGCTAAAAAGGCTGATGAGTTAAAAGACGGATTCAAAAAAGGGATACCGATTGGGGTTGGATACCTGGCGGTATCCTTTACATTTGGTATATGGGCGGTGGAAAGCGGCGTTCCTATCTGGATGACAATACTTATCTCGATCACAAATCTTACGAGCGCAGGGCAGTTTGCGGGAACCGGGCTTATGGTCGCAGGCGCTTCTTTCTTTGAAATAGGTCTTTCGGTATTCGTCATAAATATAAGATATATGCTGATGAGTCTGGCCCTTACCCAAAAGTTGGCAAAAAGAACACGTATCGGGCAAAAACTCATTTTCGGCTACGCTGTTACGGACGAGGTGTTCGCGATAGCGTCCACCAGAGAAAAGGAAGTTACGGCGCATTACATGTTCGGCCTCATTTCGACACCGATACTGGGCTGGACGCTGGGAACGGCGCTCGGAGCGATAACCGGAAGCATTTTGCCGGAAAGACTTGCCGATGCCATGGGAATAGCGCTTTATGCGATGTTCATTGCCATAATCATTCCGCCCGCAAAAAAATCACGCCCGATCTTGGGAGCGATTGCCATTTCCATCGTGATCACGTGCGCTTTACGATATATTCCGATATTTGATTTCATCACGGAGGGCTTTGCGATGATAATCGCGACTGTGCTCGCAGCGGCAATAATGGCTAAAGTCGCACCGATAAAAGATGATAATAAAATCGACGAAGATGCCGATATAAATACTAAGGAGGTGTGTCATGAATAAGATACTCGGATACACCGCAGCGGTCATAATAATGGCCTTGGTAACTTATATACCGAGAGCCCTGCCGCTTACCTTATTTTCTAAACAGATAAAATCACGGTTCATACGATCGTTTTTATATTATGTACCGTATGCGGTACTGGCAAGCCTTACGTTTCCGGCGATCTTTTATTGCACCGACAATCCGGTGGCTGCCGTCGTCGGAACGATCGTGGCACTTGTAATGGCTTTCTTTGAGCAAAGTCTCGTTGTTGTTGCGGCTTGCGCGGTATTATCAATGTTTATTGTAAATCTTTTCGGATAAAAACAATGATCAGGAGGGTTATGTATGATACTTCAGTTTGTCGGAGCGGATCATCAGGTTACGGGGTCATGCCATTATGTGGAGGCATGCGGCAAAAGATTCGTGGTGGACTACGGTATGGAACAGGGCAATTTGTCATACGAAAGTAAAGGACTTCCCTGTAACGAAGCGGACATCGATTTTGTTCTTCTTACCCATGCGCATGTAGACCACTCGGGAATGTTGCCCAAGCTTTGCAAGAACGGTTTCAGAGGTCCGATCTACGCAACGGACGCAACCGCAGACCTTTGTTCCATCATGCTTCGTGACTGTGCACATATCCAGCAGCAGGAAGCTGAATGGAAGGCACGTAAAAAGAAAAGAAGCGAGCTTGTTGAAGGCGATTCGGAACCCATCTATACAATGGAAGATGCAGAGCATGCCATCAAGTGTCTCGTACCCATACATTACGACGAACTTGTTGAGATATATGACGGTATAAAGATCAGATTTACCGACATAGGACATCTTCTGGGATCGTCAAGTATCGAAGTATTTTTAAATGAAGACGGCGTTCACAGGACCGTTTGTTTTTCGGGCGATATAGGTAACAAAGACCAGCCACTCATCAAAGACCCCGCTTATACGGACAAAGCCGATTATGTCATAATGGAATCGACTTACGGTGACAGACTTCACGAGAAGGCGGTCATCAACCCGGTTGAAGATCTTGCCAAGATCATTCAGGAGACGCTGGACGGCGGTGGTAATCTTGTAATTCCTTCTTTTGCGGTCGGAAGAACGCAGGAGATCCTTTATTTCATAAAGCAGATAAAAGAAAGAGGTCTCGTGAAATATCATGATTTCCCGGTCTATGTCGACTCGCCTCTTGCCGTAGATGCGACCGAGATCTTTGAAAAGAATTTCTTTAACTGTTTCGACGATGAAGCAATGGAGATGATAAGTAGGGGCGAAAACCCGCTTACATTCCCGGGACTCAACCTTGCCATCACATCGGAAGAATCAAAAGCAATCAACTTCGACGAAGAGCCCAAGGTCATCATTTCCGCATCGGGCATGTGCGAAGCGGGTCGTATAAGACATCACTTAAAGCATAATCTGTGGAGACCGGAATGTACCATTCTTTTCGTAGGTTATCAGGCGATGGGAACTTTGGGACGTGCCATCATCGACGGCGCCACGGAAGTCAAACTTTTCGGCGAACCGATCTCGATAAGAGCTGAGATAGCATCACTTCCCGGGCTTTCCGGCCACGCCGACAAAGACGGCCTTGTTGAGTGGCTTGCAGCCTTTAAAGAAAAGCCCAAGCATGTATTTGTGGTACACGGTGACGATCAGGCAGCCGAAGCCTTTACAGAGTACGTTAACAAGGAGATGAAGATCCCGGCAACGGCACCTTACTCGGGCACGATATTTAACCTCGTAAGCGGAGAGTTTGAGTACGAAGCAACTCCCGAAAAACGCAAAAAGAAAGTATTCATCGTATCCGATGCGTTTGCACGTCTCGTTGCGGCAGGTCAAAGACTTATGGCCGTCATTCAGAAGAATCAGGGTCATGCGAACAAGGATCTGGCGAAGTTTACGAATCAGATCAATTCGCTTGCCGACAAGTGGGATCCGGACAACTTTATCATCGACGAGATAGACGGCAAAAAGGGAAAAAGAAAAAAGAAAGGATAATCGGTTTACATAACACCGATGATTTACATATGAGTTACGCAGACGTTGTTTTTATAGATATGTGTAAGGATATTCTTGAGAACGGAACCTCCACCGAAGGTGAAAAGGTTCGCCCTCACTGGCCCGACGGAACTCCGGCTTACACCATAAAGAAGTTCGGAGTCGTAAACCGTTACGATCTAAGAAAGGAATTTCCGATCCTTACACTCAGAAAGACCGCGCTTAAGAGCGCGACCGACGAGATGCTTTGGATATGGCAGCAAAAGTCAAACAATATAAAAGACCTTCACAGCCATATCTGGGATGAATGGGCCGATGAAAACGGTTCGATCGGTAAAGCTTACGGCTACCAGATGAGTGTTAAGCATAGTTACAAAGAAGGAATGATGGATCAGGTCGACAGAGTCATCTACGACCTTAAGAACAATCCTTTTTCGCGCCGAATACTCACCAATATATATGTTCACAGTGATCTGAGCGAGATGAGGTTATATCCTTGCGCTTATTCGATGACTTTTAACGTTACTCAGCGCCCGGGCGAAGACAGGCTTACTTTAAATGCCATATTAAACCAGCGGTCTCAGGACGTGCTTGCAGCAAATAACTGGAATGTTGTTCAGTATTCCGTGCTCGTTCACATGCTTGCGCAGGTGTGTGATATGAACGTCGGAGAGTTTGTGCACGTTATCGCAGACGCTCATATTTATGACAGACACATACCGGCCATTAAGGAGCTTATTTCAAGAGAGCCCCTGCCGGCACCGAAGTTCTGGCTCAATCCCGATATTCATGACTTCTACGAATTCACCAGAGATGACGTTAAAGTTGAGGGTTACGAGACTCATCCGCAGATAACCGACATTGAGGTAGCTATTTAACTCATAAGGAGGTAGTCAAAGGTGACGGTAGAAGAAATCAAAGAAAGGTACCCGTATCTTTACGAGACGCATCTTCACACGAGTGAAGCCAGCGCATGCGCCAGATCCGCCGGTAAAGATATGGCAAGGGCACACAAGGAGGCCGGTTATACGGGCATAATCGTAACTGACCATAACTGGGGCGGAAATACATGCGTGGACAGAAGTCTGCCATGGAAAGAATGGGTCGATCTCTATTTTGCGGGCTACAGAAACGCCAAAGAAGAGGGCGACAAAATAGGACTTCAGGTATTTCCGGGATGCGAAGCCGGTTACCACGGTCCCGAATTTTTGATGTACGGTGTAACACCGGAGTGGTTTAAGGAGCATGAGGAGATAAAGAACGCATCGGTCGGCGAACTTAGAAAAGCCGTCAACGAGGCGGGAGGGATACTCATTCAGGCACATCCTTTCAGGGAGGAATGGTATATCGAGAAAGTCGAACTGTTCCCCGATGATGTGGACGGATGCGAAATGATAAATGCAACACACTCAAGTTCAAAGTCAAAATCTCATAACAATCCCGAATTCGATCAAAAGGCGATAGCATATGCAAGAGAGCACAACTTTCCGGTAACGGCCGGATCGGATGTTCACAGCGTAGAAGTGTTCGGCGGGGGAATGGCTTTTCCGACAAAGCTTGAATCGATGGAAGACTTTGTAAAGCGTGTTAAGAACAAAGATGATTATGTGCTCACAAACGGAGAACATTGGTATACAAAGACCGGAGAATTGCTTGTTTAAGAAGATACTTAATAAACTTAACATAACGGCGCTTGTTTTTCTTCTTGCCATAATGCCGCTTACGGCGTGCGAGGAGGCGGAGATAGTGCTGACAACGGAATTTGAAGAAGGGGAGCTTATGAGAATAAACACCCTTTCTTGTTATATGCCCGAAATGATGCTCTATCTCATAAATCAGCAGAATGAGTATGAGGCCGTTTACGGAAGCGAGATCTGGGAAAAAACGCTCGCAGGAGAGAAACTATCCGACAGCATAAAAGACCTTGTGCTTGCAAAGATCGCTCAGGTCAAGGTCATGAACCTCATGGCCGTTGATTACGGTATTGAACTTACGCCCGAAGAAAACGAAGCGATAAAAGAAAGTGCCGAAAAGTATTATAAGTCTCTTACAAAGCGTGAGATCGCATATACCGGCGCCACGGTCGAGACCGTTTCGACGATATACAAAGAATATGTGACGGCTTTAAAGGTTTATGATTACATCATCCGTGACATCAATCCCGAGATAAGCGACGACGAAGCAAGAACGATAATGGTAGAGCAGATCCTTATAAAGACGTATGCTCTTGACGGAAACGGCAATCGCGTCGAATATTCCGACAGAGCAAAGGATGAGGCTTACAGACTTGCGAGCGAGATAAGAGAAAAGGCGGTAAACGAAGAGGAACCCGTTGATTTTGAAGTTCTTGCCGCAGAATACAACGAAGGTGATGCCATCACATACTCGTTTGGCAGAGGCGAGATGGCCGAGGCGTTTGAAGAGGCGGCTTTTAACCTCGATAACGGCGAGATATCGGAAATAGTCGAGACCGAGTACGGTTATCACATAATAAAGTGCGTGAGCACGTTTGACATCGAGCAGACACAGGCCAACAAAGTCGCTATACTTAAAGAACGTAAGGACAAAGTGTTCGAAGAAACCTATAACGGCTATCTTCCGGGTCTTAAGAAGAATTTGAACAAATCTCTTTATGAGTCGATCGAAGTGATCTCCGATGAGGGATTGAGAACGAGCGACATGTTCTCGGAAGAGTATGTGGGCGGTTTATAAAAGTTTTAGAAATGCGCAAATGCGCATAAAATAAGGCTTTTTTGAAAATCATTAGCACTCATGGCAAATGAGTGCTAATTTTTTGTTGACTTTTGTTTTTAAGTGCGTACACTTAATAGTTGACAGGTAATAAGGGCAATGCGTCCCATAAGAAAGAAGGGTTATCAATGGCTAAAAAAGGCAGTTTATCAATCAACAGTGAGAACATTTTTCCCATAATCAAAAAGTGGCTCTATTCCGACCACGATATATTTTTCAGAGAACTTATATCAAACGGTTGCGATGCCATAACAAAGCTTAAAAAGATCAATATGATGGGAGAATATGATTTCCCGGAAGGATATAAAGGAAGGATAGATGTCATTGTCAATTCAACTGACAAGACACTCAAATTTATCGATAACGGTATCGGTATGACCGAAGAAGAGGTTGAAGAATATATCAATCAGATCGCTTTCTCGGGTGCTACCGATTTCATTGAAAAATATAAGGACAAAGCAAACGACGATCAGATCATCGGTCACTTCGGACTCGGATTTTATTCCGCTTTCATGGTCGCAAAAGAAGTTCACATTGACACACTTTCCTACAAAGAGGGTGCAAAACCCGTACATTGGGAATGCGACGGCGGTACGGAATTCAGCATGACCGAAGGTACAAGAGACAAAGTCGGTACCGAGATCACTCTTTTCGTAAACGACGATGTATTGGAGTTCTGCAACATCTACAAGGCAAAAGAAGTGATCGAGAAGTACTGTTCGTTCATGCCCACCGAGATATATGTAAGCGAAGCTCCCGACAAGGGAACGCAGATCATAAAACTCGACGAGAAGCTAGACACCGACGTTGTTGTTGAAACGATCACTCCCGAAAAGGAAGGTGACGACATCAAGCTTAAGATCGAGAAGCGTCCCGAGCTTCTTAACGAGACCAATCCTTTGTGGACAAGGCATCCCAATGAATGTACTCCCGAAGATTACAAGAAGTTTTACCGCGATGTGTTCAGAGATTACAAGGAGCCTTTGTTCTGGATACACTTAAACATGGATTACCCCTTCAACTTAAAGGGTATCCTTTACTTCCCCAAGATCAACATGGAATACGAGTCCATCGAGGGAACGATAAAGCTTTACAACAACCAGGTATTTATCGCCGATAACATCAAAGAAGTCATTCCCGAATTCTTAATGCTCTTAAAGGGCGTTATAGATTGCCCCGATCTTCCGTTAAACGTTTCAAGATCGGCTCTCCAGAACGACGGATTTGTTAAGAAGATCTCGGACTACATCACCAAGAAAGTGGCAGACAAGCTTTCCGGCATGTGCAAGACCGAGAAAGAAGAATACGAGAAATACTGGGAGGACATTAGTCCCTTCATCAAGTACGGCTGCTTAAAGGACGACAAGTTCTGCGAAAAGATGACCGACTACATCCTCTTCAAAAACCTTGACGGAAAGTACATGACACTTCCCGAATGCCTCGAAGTAAAGCCCATCGATACAGAAGAAAACGCCACCGATGAAAACGGCGAAAAGGTCGAAGCCGAAGTTGTAGACGACAATAAGACCGATGAAGATCAGGACGAAGAGAAGAAAGAAAAAACGATCTACTATGTAACCGACGAGCAGCAGCAAAGTCAGTACATAAACATGTTCAAACAGGCCAAGATGGAAGCCGTAGTCTTAAAACACAACATCGACCAGCCTTTCATCTCCCAGCTCGAAGCCAAGAACGAAGGCATTAAGTTCAAACGTATCGATGCAGACATCGAAGATACGCTCATGAACAAGACTTCCAAGAAAGCTCAGGAAGAACTCGACAAGCAGGCCGAAGAACTTAAAGGCGTATTCGAAAAGGCTCTCAAAAAGAAAGACATGAAAGTTTCCGTCAAGAAACTCAAAAACAAAAAGATCGCTTCAATGATCACACTTTCCGAAGAGTCACGTCGTATGCAGGACATGATGAAAATGTACTCAATGCCCGGCATGGACACCTCAATGTTCGGCTCCGAAGGCGAAACCCTCGTCTTAAACGCCAACCATCCTCTCGTCGATTACTTATCGGCCCACAAAGAAGACGACGACGCCAAAATGTTCGCCGAACAGCTCTACGACCTTGCCAAACTCCAGCAGGCACCTCTTTCTTCCGAAGAGATGACACAGTTCGTACAGCGCAGTAACGATATACTTCTTAAACTTACTGAAAAATGATTTCGTTAGGCGTCACGACTGATGATAGTTCCGCTCCGGGAGCGCTCTCGCTCAGATTTTTGACGTTGCGTTACTAGGTTCGTGAAAAACCTCACCAAGTAACGACGTCAAAAAAAGTCCCGGAGTCGAAACAATCATCATCCGTGACGCCGTGTTACGGATTTTTGACGGTACATTATAAGTTCAAAAACAAAAAAGACCGATTCCATATGGGAACGGTTTTTTTTTTCGTAATACAGCTGCGAAGTGTGATGCAGTTGAAATTGTCGGCTCTCTCGCAGCGTCGGCGCTTAGCGAGGTAACGAACGTAGTGAGTCGAGCTTAGCGTCCGCTACGCGAGAGCGAGAGCGGGAGCGTCCGACGATTCAACTGCGTCGCGATTCGCAGCGTCCTATGTAAAAAGTCGTTCGATAACGTCCATCAGCTTATCGTCGTCATCGGACTTCATGAAGCAGAAGCGGAAGAACGATTCGTCGAGGAAGGTGAAGGAAGCGCAGTCGCGGATCATGAGCTTTTCTTTGATGGCTTCGTCGAAGAGGTCCTGTGCCGTGACGGAAGAGGTAAGGATCTTGCAAAGGATGAAGTTGGCGGTCGGTTTGTATACTTTGAGCGACGGGATGTGGAGGAGACGGGCGTACATGCGGTTTCTTTCGGCTTCGATGTAGGCCTTGGTGTCCTTAATGAATTTGACGTCGCCAAACATGAGGAGGCCGGCAACTTCGGCAAGGGAATTGACCGACCAGGGGACCTGGATTCCTTTGAGCCCGAGACTTAACGATCTGTTTGAGGTTACGGCGTAACCGAGGCGAAGTCCGGGGGATGCAAAAAATTTGGAGACACCGCGAAGAACGACGAGGTTTTGGTATTTGTCGGTAAGGGGGATCGCGGTAGAGTTCTCACAGTCGTTTACGAATTCCATATAGGTTTCGTCGATCATGACGAGAGTGTTCTTTTTGCCGCAATGCGATACTATGCGGTCGATGCTTTCGCGGCCGATCAGCGCGGAAGTGGGGTTGTTGGGATTGCAGATGATGAGAAGATCGTAGTCTCCGGCATCCAATGTATCGAAAAGAGCGGATTCGTCGAGCGCAAAATTGTCGCTTTCTTTAAGTTCAAAATAAGATGACTTTCCGCCGTAGAGCATTATCTCGTGTTCGTATTCGGAGTAAGTGGGTCCGAAGATGAGAGCACTTTGCGGGTTACATAATTTGGCAAAAAGTGCGATTAGTTCGGAAGAACCGTTTCCTACGCATATGTTTTCAAAAGATGAGTTTACATAAGTTGCGATAGTTTTGCGTAAACGGGTGTATTCTCTGTCGGGATATGAGGTCAAACAGTCGATGTGCTTGGCAAGACCGTCTTTTACTTTGTACGAGAGCCCGAGAGGGTTTACGTTGGCCGAGAAGGAGATTATCTCCTCTTTTTTTATGCCGTAAGCGGCTTCTATCTTTTCAAGATCGCTTCCGTGAAAGTGTTCTTTGTGTTCCATTTATCAATCTCCGAATGTGCATTAAAAAGTGTGTGAAAATACTCAAAAAAATACGTCAAACATGGCAATACGACATTGCATTGAAAGTGCTCAAAATGGTATAATGACTATCAAGAATGCGCATTTATGCCCTGACAAAGATGATATTAAATCTTTGGGTGCAAAAATGCAATGATTTTGCGGAGTTTTCATGCGACAGATAATAGGCAGACTGTTAGAAGGAAAATTCAATTATGAGAAGGGAAAGATCGATTTTTCGTGTCCGAGGATCGAACTGGAACTTTCTCCCGACGAGCTCTACAACGGTACTTTCAACATTTACAGTTCCGCCCATGAAAACGTCGAGGGATTTGTTGTCTGCCACGACATCCGCATGCACATCTTAAACGACACGTTCACCGAGGACGGGGCAAATATCGGATTTGCCTTCTCGGCAAAAGGGCTTGAGGAGGGCGATGTCGTAAAAGGGGAGATCGATGTTATCTCAAACCGTGGAGAGTATTATCTTCCGTATGTTGTTACGATAGCGCATTCAACTCTCGAATCAAGTCTTGGAAGCATCAGAAATCTATTCCATTTTGCAAATCTTGCAAAGACTGACTGGGATGAAGCGGTCAAGCTTTTTTACTCGGACAGGTTCAGGGAACTTTTCAAAGGTAACGATCGTAAGTATTTAAGAACATATATCGGCCTTTCTTCAAGCTTCGGCAACGAGTTGAACGTCGAAGAATTTTTGCTTGAGATAAACAAAAAGCAGCCCATCGAGTTTATCGTTGCAAAAGATACGCTTGTTGTGGAAGAACCGCGCGGACAGGTCGAAGAATATATAGATATCACGCGAAACGGATGGGGTTACACTTATCTTTATGTTTCGTGCGATTCGGAATTTGTGACACTGTCCAAAGAAACGGTTACGGATGCCGATTTTCTTGGAAATTATCTCCACTACGGACTTGTTGTCGATGCGGATAAACTTCACGGCGGCAACAATTATGCGCTTGTGAGGTTTTACAATTCGTTTATTTCGTTTGAAGTGACCGTTAAGGTGCAGGGAAATCTTTTGGTCAAGCAGGACATTATGAAAAATGCCGAGAAGTCAAACATTCTGATCGATATGGTGACTTTCTATACGGCATTCAGATTAAAGCGCATCACTGCGGGAACATGGACCGCTCAGACGGGGCTCTTGGTCGACAGACTGATGTCTTTGTATCCGGCTTCCGCGACATACAAGATGTTCAAAGCTCAGCTTCTTATCGCTGAAGAACGCTACAACGAAGCTCAGTGGATATTGGACCGCATAGAGAGCGATTTCTTAAATTCCGGTGATTACGCCAGCGCAGAGTGGGCATATTTCCTTTACCTTACGACGCTTATAAACCGTGAGGAAAGTTATATAGATCAGATCTCGGATGAGGTTGAAAACATTTATAACCGCGATCCTTCCAAGTGGCAGGTGGCATGGCTTTTACTCTATCTTTCACAGGAATATGCGGTGAGCCCTTCAAAGAAATGGCTCTTTATAGAGAATCAGCTTCTTATCGGATGTATAAGTCCGGTCATGTACGTTGAAGCGGCAAATATGCTCTCGCTCAATCCCGCTTTGCTGGCAAAACTTGACAGGATAGAGCAGAGAGTACTGCTCTTTATGTTAAAAGAAGACATGTTAAATGCCGATGTGGCCCGCCAGGTAGTGTTCCTTGCAGAGTCGGGAAAATGGTTCTCACCCGCACTTTTAAAGATACTTCAGTCCTGTTACGAGCTTTTGTCCGATAAGGAAACGCTTGATTGCATATGTACGTTGCTTATCGCCCATGACAAAAAAGGACCGGAGTATTTCCAGTGGTACAAGCTGGCTATCGAAGAGGATGTGAGAGTAACGAAGATATACGAGTATTACATGCTTTCGCTCGATATATCCCGTCATGCGCCGCTTCCGAAGATGGTCTATCTTTATTTTTCGTATCAAAACGAGCTCGACTGGAAGCATGCGGCATATCTTTATGCAAGAGTCATCGAGCAGAAGAACGATCCCGAGATGGAAGAGATATTTACTCAGTACAAAGAAACCATCGACAGATTCGCGCTTGATGAGATTGCAAACGGACATATGAACAGAGACCTTGCGGTAATATACAGGTTCGTGCTCAACGAAAACCTCCTTTACGAGGATATGGCCGTCAAGCTCGCTCCCCTTATCTTTACACACAGGATAAGCGTTGAGTCCGACAATGTATCGAGAGTTATCGTTTATCAGGGACGTGAGATAGTCGGAAACGCATATCCGATCGTTGACAGGGAAGCGTACGTTCCGATCTACAACAGAGATTTCTCCATAATGTTTGAAGACAACTTCTCTAACAGATACATGAAGTCGGTGCCTTATGACATCGAAAAACTTATGGTGCCCGGCAAACTTGCCAACATGCTGCTTCCGTACGTTGAGGACAATCTTTCTTTTGACGTATATGCATGCGAATGTTCGAGTGAACTTGTCGAGATCACCGACGAAAACCGATGCCGCTATCAAAGGATACTCGATTCGGACGAGATCGATCCGGCATACAAGACCGAGATAAGATCGAAGCTCCTTAACTACTATTACGATAACGATGCGATAAGAGAACTCGATAACGTTCTCAATTCGCTTACACCCGAAGGCATGGGAGCCAAGGAACGTAATATCTGCCTTAAGTTCATGATCCAAAGAGGCATGTATGACAAGGCGATCGACTGGATATATGCATACGGGACCGAAGGCGTCGATCTTAAAAATGTCGTTAAGCTTTGTTCGCATCTTATCCAGCGAAGTGATTTTGAGCCAAACGAGACGATCACCTCACTTGCGGCGCTTTGCTTCTTTAACGGCAAACACGATGAAACGGTGCTCAAATATCTTTGCGACAATTTCTTTGGCCTGACCAAGGACTTAAGAAAGCTGTTCACATCGGCGCAGAACTTCGATCTTGATGTGAGCGCGATGTGTGAAAATCTGCTCATTCAGATAATGTACACGGGATATTACGTTTCAGAGCGTATGGACATTTACAAGACTTACCTTAAAGGGACGCCCGGAACAAACATAAGGCTTGCGTTCCTTTCGCAGTGCTGTTTTGATTTCTTTGTGAAAGATCAGCTTACGGAAAGCTTTGTTTTCGAAGAACTGACGCGTCTTAAATCAAACGGTGAGGGACTTTTGAAAGTCTGCATGCTCGCATATGTAAAATATTATTCCGAAAATCCTGCGGAAGTCGACGATACGATAAGAGGATACATAAATGAATTCTTGGGATATCTTGTGGATGACGGGATATACTTCTCGTACTTCAAGGAATTCATGGAGCAGGGGCTTGAGGAAATAAACCGCTTTACCGACAAGACGTTTGTAGAGTACAAAACAGAACCCGGAAGGCGAGTGTTCATACACTACATCATCGAATGCGACGACGATTCGGGCTCGGATTACATCACTGCCGAGATGCCCGATATGTACGGCGGACTTCATTCGATGTCGTTTGTGCTTTTCTTTGGCGAGAACCTTCTTTACTACATCACAGAGGAGATAAACGGCGATGAACAGCTGACAGAATCGGGAAACATCACAAAGAGCGATATTTCTTCGGATATCAAGACAAGCCGGTTCTCTGAGATAAACGACATAGTCATTTCGCACACGTTAAGCGATTACGATGCGCTGGAGCATCTGATCTACGATTACAGGCGAAAAGATTACCTGATAGACAGATTATTTACGATGAAATAAGGGGCAGCTAAACGCAAATGGAACCTTTGGACAAGGAAGTAAAAAGAAAAAGCAAAGAATATGCCGTAGGCATCGACATAACGGATTCTTTTGCGCAGATAAGCGTGGGAGCCGTCGATACCGACGGTGTTGAAACCATGTCCGTAAATGTCGGGAAGACCGACTTCCTGGTACCGACAGCCCTCTTTAAACGAAGCGAGGTAAATCAATGGTTTGCCGGCTTTGATGCCATCAAGTACAAAGAAACCGAAGGCTATTTCATTGACAGACTCATCTCTAAGGCAAGAGCGAACGAGACAGTAACGGTCGGAACAGAAGAATTTAAACCGTCCGCTCTTATGGCGTTATTCTTAAAGCGTTTACTTACGCTTGCGGGAAGGGTGACCCCGCTTTCGGGCATCGTTTCCATCATGATCACCGTCGATATTCTTGACGGCACTTTGATAAACGTATTAAACGAAGCGGTATCGTCACTTTCCATCAAGGGCGCTTCGGTTCATTTCCAGAACCATATGGAGAGCTTTTATAACTATATGCTCTATCAGCCCAGAGATCTTTGGAACAGAGACGTTGTCCTGATAGATTCGACCGGCGAATACTTAAAGAGTCTTCGTATGGAATGCAACAAGAACACGACTCCGATTGTGGCTTTTATAGATTCTCACGAAGACGTGGATCTTAAGAGCGAAGAGTTCGACGAGCCAGGATATCCCGGTAAATTCAGCGCATTTGCCGAATCTATCGTGAAAGGACATATGATATCTTCCGTATATCTTATAGGTGACTCGTTTAAGTACGAATGGTGCAAGGACGGAATATCTTATCTTTGCAAGAAGGGAAGAGTGTTCCAGGGCAACAATCTCTTTTCAAAGGGAGCGTGCTACGGAGCCAAAAATCTTGTAAGCCCTTCGATACTGAGCAGCGGTTACGTGTTCCTTGGTAACGACAAGCTTAAGTCAAATGTCGGGATCAATGTACTTAAGAGAGGCGAGAACGCATACTTGCCTTTGCTTGACGGCGGCATAAACTGGTTTGACGCTCACAAAGAATGTGATATCATCCTTAATCAGGGCAATAAACTCACACTTATAGTGACACCGCTTACGGGAAAGAACCCCGAAACGGTTGACATAACAATGGGAGACCTTCCGAAACGTCCTCCCAAGACTACAAGACTTAACGTAAAAGTGCGAATGCAGTCCGAGAACCGAATGCAGGTCACGATAAAAGATCTCGGGTTCGGTGAACTTTTCCCTGCGGCTAACATAGAATGGAACGAGGTGATAAGCGTATGAACCGTGTACTCATGTGCATCGGCGAGTATGCCGAGACACCCTACTACATCGAAAAAGTATATGTTAACGTTTATTCGGCCGAAGAACTGTGCTATGTGATCTACGAGAATGCGTTTCTGCTCGATAGGGATATACTTGACCGTAAACTCACCGACTGGATAGACAAGCAGTTGAAACTTCACGATCTTGCAAGAGACCTCACGGTACTCATAAACCAGAATGCGTCTGCGGCAGCTTTTGCAGGCACCATTCTTTCGTACGTGGGTTACTATTCAAAAGACGAGATATCCAGAGTTGAGAGCATCTTAAGGATGAACGTCTCGATGAACGTTTTTGAAAAGTGGAAAGCAAAAGCGGACTTCCTTGTCGAAAACAGGCATTTCGTTCTGGCTATAAGCGAATACGAAAAGCTCCTTAAGTCTCTTCCCGACAACGAGACTGCGTTGCAAGCAAGCATTTACAACAACCTGGGTATCGCATATTTAAAACTTTATCTTTTCGATTCGGCCGAGAAATGTTTCATGAGCTCGTTTGAGACAGATAACAACGAAGAGGCTTACAGGCACTATCTTACCGTAAAGAGGCTCAGTCTTTCCGATGACGATTACATAAGGCTGATTGCCGAGGAAGACAAAGCGTATAAAACATCCATACTCATCGAGACAGACATGGATGAGGCAACGAAGGCATTTGAGTTAAGTGACGCCGCACTTGAACTCAAAGATATTTACGCTCTTAAGAATACCAACGAAAGCAGCATGTACTACGAAAAACTGCTTAAGCTTACAGAGGATCTTAAGGACGATTACAGGGATATTGTTCTTGAGGCATCAAGACAGGACAATCCCGAGGAAGAATAAATGGGATTTTTAAAGAATCTTTTCAATCGCAAAATTCAATATGACGAGGACTCTTTCGATTACGACAGCGAATACGATAATCCCGAATGGGACCGGACCGACAAGCGGGAACCGATCGATCTTAACGACGTCAACATGATGGAAGAGTATGTAAAAAACTGCCTTTCACAGATATCCGATGCGTCGAAAGAGATGGACAGGCTCACCAAAGAGTACGATGCGGTTTCCTGCCAGCTGAAAGATCTGGAAGAGGTTGAAGAGATACCTGTCAAAGACAGAGCCAAGATAGAAACATTTGCCAACGACATAAGGCGTCTTAGAAAAGAGCACGATGCATATGTGTTAAAAGAAAGCACTATGACGGACAGAGAGTATAAACTCGTTGAGTCTATTAAGGACGATATTGCCGAAGCGGTAGAAAAACTCGAAAAGGAAGAGGATTTAAGAAAAAAGATCAAGCAGGATTTAAGAAGGCTTGACAGGGAAAAGCATGCTTACTCGTACAGAAAGAACGAACTTGAGCAGGGGCTTGCAAACCTTAGAGGAACGGCATTTGTGGCGCTTGGCGCGGCAGCGGTGCTGGTGGTCATTCTGATCCTTTTACAGACGATATTGAAGCTTGACGTTACGCTTGGATATTTCGGAGCCGCAATGCTTCTTTCGATCGCACTTACTTTCATATTTGTAAAGTTTAAAGACGATACTCTTGAAAAAGTAAGAGTCACAAACACGATCAACGGCCTTATACTGTTGGAGAATAAAGTAAAGATACGGTACGTAAACAACAAAAACCTTCTCGATTATCTTTACACGAAATATGATGTGCCCGATGCGTGGACATTAAGAGATCTTTACGACCGCTTCGAAAAGGAAAGAAGCGCAAGAGAAAAATTTCAGAAAAACGAGAAGATCTATCAGGAGCAGCTTGCGGGACTTGTAAGAGAACTCAGGAAGTTCAACGTAAGCGATCCCGAGGTGTGGATACATCAGGTCGATGCTATAATCGATCCCAAAGAGATGGTCGAGGCAAGGCACGGTCTTATTATGAGACGTCAGAAGTTAAGAAAACAGATGGAGTACAATCAGGATCTTGCGAGTGAAGCTTCGGAAGCGGTAAAGCACGTTATCGAAGAACATCCAAAGTTCAGAGACAAGATACTGGAACTTATAAATATATACGAAGAGGGAGAAAAACAAGAATGAGTACAGATGTTTACCAAAGTCCGCTTTCGGAAAGATATGCAAGCAAGGAGATGCAGTATGTCTTCTCACCCGACATGAAATTCAGAACGTGGAGAAGACTGTGGATAGCACTTGCCGAGACCGAAAAGGAACTTGGACTTAATATCACGGATGAGCAGATAGAAGAATTGAAGGCTCACAAAGATGATATCAACTACGACGTTGCAAAGGCACGTGAAAAGGAAGTACGTCACGATGTAATGAGCCATGTTTACGCATACGGCGTACAGTGCCCCAAAGCCAAGGGCATCATCCATCTTGGAGCAACCAGCTGCTATGTCGGCGACAATACCGATATAATCGTTATGAACGAGGCTTTAAAGATCGTCAGGAAGAAGCTTGTAAACGTTATTGCCGAACTTTCGAAGTTTGCTATGGAGAACAAAGATCGCCCCACTCTTGCGTTTACACATTTTCAGCCTGCTCAGCCTACTACCGTTGGAAAGAGAGCCACTCTTTGGACTCAGGAATTCTTGATGGATCTGGAAGATCTTGAATATGTCCAGTCAACGCTCAAACTTCTCGGCTCTAAAGGAACGACCGGAACACAGGCTTCGTTTAAAGAGCTTTTTGAAGGCGACGATGAGAAGATCGACAGGATCGATCCGATGATCGCAGAGAAGATGGGCTTTAAAGCTTGCTATCCCGTATCCGGACAGACCTATTCAAGAAAGGTTGATACGAGAGTAATGAACATTCTTGCGGGCATCGCTGCAAGTGCTCACAAGATGAGCAACGATATAAGGCTTTTACAGCACTTAAAAGAAGTGGAGGAACCTTTCGAGAAGAGTCAGATCGGTTCATCCGCCATGGCATATAAGAGAAATCCCATGAGAAGTGAGCGTATAGCTTCACTTTCACGTTATGTCATGATCGACGCACTCAATCCCGCTATCACGAGTGCAACGCAGTGGTTTGAAAGAACGCTTGACGATTCCGCAAACAAGCGCATTTCCATTCCCGAAGGATTCCTTGCTATCGACGGAATACTCGATCTTTGCTTAAACGTTGTTGACGGACTTGTTGTTTATCCTAACGTTATAAACAAGAGACTTTTAAGCGAGCTTCCTTTCATGGCTACGGAAAACATCATGATGGATGCCGTAAAAGCGGGCGGAGACAGACAGGAGCTTCATGAGAAGATCAGAACCCTCTCCATGGAAGCCGGAAAGAATGTCAAAGTGGAAGGAAAAGACAACAACCTCCTTGAACTCATCGCAAAAGATGACTCGTTCGGTCTTTCCTACGAAGATCTTTTAAAGACGATGGACCCTTCAAAGTATACCGGACGTGCCGCTTTGCAGACGGAGCGTTTTGTCAAAGATGTTGTGGATCCGGTGCTTGAAGCAAGAAAAGATCTTCTCGGCGTTACCGCGACCATCAACGTTTAAAGGCGGTACAAAGAGTGATTAAGAACATTGTTTTTGACATAGGAAATGTTTTGGTGGATTTCGGCTGGAAAGGCTTTTTTGATAAATTTAACCTTTCTGACGAGCAGTTTGAGCGTGTTGCCAAGGCGACCGTTTATTCTCCTGTATGGAACGACATGGATATGGGCGTTTATTCGGAAGAGGTATTGCTTGAGAAATTCATTGAAAACGATCCCGGAATAGAAGACATACTTCGAAAGATATATGTGGACTTTAAGGGCCTTCTTATACAGTTTGATTATGCAAAACCCTGGATAAAAGAGCTCGGCGACAACGGATTTAAAGTATACTGTCTTTCAAACATGTCACATAAATCGGTCAGAGAAAATGCCGATGCTCTTGATTTCATAGCCATGCTTGACGGTTCGGTCTTAAGCTGCCATTGCAAGTTATGTAAACCCGACAGAGCGATATACGAGCTTTTGTTCAAGCGTTACGAATTAAAGCCCGAAGAGTGTATATTCATCGATGATCTTGAAAGAAATGTAAATGCCGCAATCGCTTGCGGCATGAAAGGTATCTTATTTAAGAACAGAGAAGATGCCATAAAAGAGATCGACAGGATAGTGGCCGAAGAAAATTAGTTTTCTTTTTCCAAAGATTCATTATTGCCCGGTATCTTTGAAGGGTCGATCGTCATGACAGGATCGTGCGGGGTGGGAACACCGCCTATGTCAAGATCGGCGATCGTGTGCCTGTGAAAAACTTTTCCGAAAAGCCAGAGATTTACCCAGATGAGTATCGGTACCACGATGGCGCAGCCTATGCATCCTTTTGCTGCGGTCGCTGCCCACTCTGTCTTTATAAACGAGAAGATAAGAGCACATAAAAAGAGACAGACCAGAAGTATAACTCCGATCAATGCCAGGACGCGCTGTCCTTTGGAATATTTTGATCTTTCTTTGGTTGTTTCGTTCATGGAAGATCCCCCACCGAATGTTTTAATTCATGATAGCAAGCATGCATTGTTCGGTCAAGGTTGAAAAAGCATGAAGCATGTGTTATACTAGCCAACGAAATTTTCTGCCGTTTAATAAACTGTAGTGCCGCCGGATGCTTTTTTACCGGTCGGATATAGAGCCGGGAGGCAGTCGGTCGGAATAAATTTGGAAAGCACATCCGTAGCATATATGCTAAATCCAAAACGGATGCGTAAATACGGAAATTAAAATGACATTACTTGAAAAATGGCGTAAGGCCGCTTACAACGAACAGGAAGACTCACAGAAACTCAAAGAACTTTGGGATGACTATTTCAAAAAAGAAAAGAGTATCTATGAAAAGATATTAAAGAATCCCGACGATGTTGTAACGGGAACCGTTGCTGAGCTTGCCAAGAAATATAAGGTTTCGCAGATGATCATGACGGGATTTTTGGACGGTATCAACGATTCACTTGTAAATCCCAATCCCATCGAGACAATGGAAGCCGATACGGAAGTGAACCTTGGATTTGACAAGGCACTTCTTTATAAGAATATGGTCGCTGCAGGTGCAGACTGGCTTTATTCTCTTCCTGAGTGGAACAACATCTTCTCCGAAGAAGAGCAGAAAGAGCTTTACAAGGAGCAGAAGCGTTCGCAGACCGTTCGTAAGGCAAACAAGATCTACCCCAACGATCCCTGTCCTTGCGGTTCGGGTAAGAAGTACAAGAAATGCTGCGGTAAGAACGCATAATTTCCTGCAAAAAAATGATTGACATAAGCGTAACAGTGTGATATTTTACTAAAGTACGTTTATCAAATACAAAGAAGAGTATCCGCTCTCACCCCGTGGCAAAAGCTTAACGGGCGTCAACATATGTAAGTTAAGGCACAGCCTTTTTATGTATAAAAGTGGATACTTTCGTATTCACTTTTTTATTTACTTTTTATTCATCTAACGGAGGGTACGACTATTAGCGAATTAATGATTAACGAACAGATCCGCGACAAAGAAGTCAGGGTCATCGGAGCAAACAACGAACAGCTTGGTGTAATGTCAGTCAAAGAAGCTATGGCACTTGCGGAAGAAGCGGGTGTAGATCTTGTAAAGATCGCTCCAAATGCACAGCCGCCTGTGTGCAGGATCGTTGATTACGGAAAGTTCAAATACGATCAGATGAAGCGTGAGAAAGAAGCCAAGAAGAAACAGCATGTTGTTGAGATCAAGGAAATTCGTCTTACACCCAATATCGATACGAATGACCTCAATACCAAGATGAATGCCGCAAGAAAGTTCTTGCAGGGCGGTGACAGAGTAAAGATCACCTTAAGGTTCAGAGGACGTGAAATGGCTCATATGCAGACATCAAAGCACATCCTTGATGATTTTGCGGAAGGGCTTGCCGATATTGCTCAGATCGACAAGGCACCAAAGGTTGAAGGCCGCAGTATGACAATGTTTTTAGCCGGAAAGAAGAATTGATAACCCGGATAAAATGATAGATTAAATGTTCAGGAGGAAATAACAATGCCTAAAATGAAAACCAGCAGATCTGCTGCTAAGCGCTTTAAAGCTACAGGAACCGGTAAGTTAAAGAGAGCTAAGGCTTATAAGAGCCATATCTTAACAAAGAAGTCTACCAAGAGAAAACGTAACTTAAGAAAGCCCGCTATCACGGACGAAACGAATGTTAAGAACATGAAGAAGATCTTACCTTACTTATAAGTCGATTGGAGGAATTAAGAAATGGCTAGAATTAAAGGTGGCTTAAATGCCAAGAAAAAGCATAACAGAGTATTAAAGCTTGCTAAAGGCTACAGAGGAGCCCGTTCCAAGCAGTATAGAACAGCTAAACAGTCTGTAATGAGAGCACTTACTTCAGCATATGCCGGACGTAAGGAGAGAAAGCGTCAGTTCAGACAGTTATGGATCGCTCGTATCAACGCAGCAGCAAGACTTAACGGAATGAGTTATTCCAAGTTCATGTACGGTTTAAAGACAGCAGGTGTTGAAATGAACCGTAAGATGCTTGCCGAGATGGCAGTTAACGATGCAGAAGGCTTCACCAAGCTTGTAGAGATCGCAAAGAAAAGCGCATCATAAATAGTTTTAATGGAAAATACTACCCCGCGGGATGTCCTGCGGGGTGTAATTTTGAGGACGAACATGAATTACCTTGACTTTTTTAAAGAGCTGTGTAAAATTCCGCACGGTTCGGGGAATACGGAAGCAATAGGCAATTATCTTTGCGAGTTCGCTAAAGAAAGATCGCTTGAATATCATAAAGACGAGCTTGGAAACGTTATTATCATCAAGGAAGCGTCTGCTAAAAGAGTGAGCGATGAACCTGTGATCATCCAGGGACATATGGACATGGTTGCCGTAAAGGACGACGGCATCAATAAAGACATGACAAAGGAAGGACTCGATCTTGAGACCGACGGGGATTTTCTTTTTGCAAAAGGGACGAGTCTCGGTGCGGACGACGGTATTGCTGTCGCTTATGCACTTGCACTGCTTGATTCAGATCTTGAACTTCCAAGACTGGAAGTCGTGATAACGGTAGACGAAGAAGTCGGAATGGAAGGTGCGAGCGGTATAGATCTTTCGTGTCTCAAAGGCCATACGATGTTAAATCTCGATTCGGAAGAAGAGGGAGATTTTATCGTAAGCTGTGCGGGAGGTGCGAGAGTTGATTTTGATTATGACTTAAAAGGTGAGCCTAAAGTTGAAAAGACGCCCGGCTTTAAGATATATGAGATAAGTATGGAAGGCTTTCTTGGAGGCCATTCGGGGACCGAAATCCACAAAAAGCGTGCAAACGCGATCAGGATAATGTGCAAACTTTTAAGAAAATTGTCCGATGCAGGCATAATGGCGGGCCTTGGCGATTACAGAGGCGGCGTTGCGGACAATGCGATCTGTAACGCGTGTAAGGCGGTCATTTTGAGTAAACCCATCGAACCGGAACTGTTCGATATGATCAAGTATGAGTCAATGGACAGTTTTCTCGGAACGGAAAAGAATGCGAAGATCTCCTTTAAAGAGATTGACGCAGATATGGATTTTTACAAGGAGGGAGATTTCCTTCACTTTTTAAATTCTCTTCCGGACGGAGTCGTTTCGATGAGCATAGACATGCCCGAACTTGTTGAGACCTCTTTAAATCACGGTATCATAAAGATGCAAGACGGTATCATCAGTCTTTCGTTAAGCATAAGAAGCAACGTCAACGAAAAAAAGGAAGAACTTAAGAAGATTCTTAAGGAGTTGGCCGAAATAAGACCCGTCAAGATGAACATCCACGGCGATTATTCGGGATGGGCTTACAGAGAAGATTCCCCTCTTAGAGAAAAAGCTGTATCTTTGTACGAAAAAATGTTTGGGAAAAAGCCCAATGTACTCTCAATACATGCCGGACTTGAATGCGGCGTTTTGTCGGGAAAGATCAAAGATCTTGACTGTATTTCCTGTGGTCCGAATATTTACGATATACATACTACCAAAGAAAGACTTTCGCTTTCTTCAGCAGAGCGCATGTGGGAGTTTTTGAAAGAACTGTTAAAGTGAATGTACCGGTTTGAAACGATTGTTACAATTACACAAAAAAGGACACCAGAATTTGGTGTCCTTTTTTGTGCCAACATTCTTGATTTAAGAAAACAAACATGATAAGATTGAGGAAACCTAAAAACTATTTATGGTTTCTTAATATTTACGCCCTAAATTTAGGGGAATGTTTGAATACCAAATAGAGACACAAAAAACACAAAGAAAACTGTTTTATAGGAGGACAATATGCCAAGAATAGCGAAAGAACCCGACCAGTTAAAAATTGACGTAATGGAAGCCTGCATCAAGACTTTCAACGAAAAAGGTCTCAAACTTACCGTTGAAGATGTGGCAAAACTTTGCCATGTAAGTAAGAAGACACTTTATCTTATGTATGCCGACAAAGAGGCAATGTTGATCGCAGCGATCGATTATGTATTCAAATCCATCAAGGCTTGCGAGAAGGAGGTATACAACGATCCAAATCTTTCGACGCTTGAAAAGATTAAAAAGATCATGGTAGGTATGCCCGATAAATTGCAGGGTGTTGACTTTACCAGAAGTTATGAGTTCAAAGAAGCATATCCTTCACTTCATAAGAGAGCAAACATGCATCTTGAAAGCGACTGGGAGCCTACGATCGAACTTATCAAGAAAGGTATGGACGAAGGCGTTATCAGAAAAGACATCAACATTAATGTTGTAAAAGCCATCGTAGAGAGTACTATCGAGAATTTCCTTGCAAACTCCACTTTCAAAAAAGCCGGAATCTCATATACTCAGGCGCTTGACTATCTTATCGATATCGTACTGAACGGTATTACCACCTGATCACTGTTTTTGGGGGAGTTACATTTTAATGAAAATATATTTGAACAAAGATTGGAAGTTCTTCTTTGACAAGGACAGCACTTCCTTTGTTAGTGTTGACCTTCCGCACACGGTCAAAGAGACTCCGTTCAATTCATTTGATGAGAGTATCTACCAGACCGTGTCAAAATACGAGCGTGAACTTGAAGTTCCTTCCGATCTTGACAACAAGGTATTTCTTCTTCATTTTGAGGGTGCGGGTCACAGAACGTCGGTTTACATAAATAATGTCGAGCTCTACACTCACAAATGCGGATATACCGCTTTTTTCGTTGACATCACAAATGCCGTAAAGTGTTTTGCCGGCTCGAGCGTGATCCTCACCGTCATACTCGATTCCAATGAGAATCTCGATCAGCCTCCTTTCGGTAATGTCATAGATTATATGACATACGGAGGCCTTTACAGAGAAGTATGGGCCGAAGTAAGGAACGAGGTTTACATAAAGTCCACATATCATCATTTCATTGCGGACAAAGAAGAATCGCTTGAGAGCAAAATAGTGATCTTCGGTGAAGTTAACGCTTCGTATTCGATAAGTGAATCCGTAGTTGATGCGGACGGAAACGAAGTTGCTTCTTTTGACCGCATTGTCTCATTGAAAGAAGACGAAGAAGGAAAATTTGATTCCGTTAAGTTCAATCTTTCAAACATCAAAAGATGGGACGTTGATTCACCATATCTTTACACCGTTACGACAAGGCTTAAAAAAGACGGTGTGACAGTTGATGAGGTGAGCGAGTCCGCAGGTTTCAGGACCGCAGAGTTCAAGGCTGACGGTTTTTATCTCAATTCAAAGAAAGTAAAGCTTCGCGGCGCGAACAGACATCAGTCTTATCCGTATTTCGGCTATGCGATGCCCGAAAGCGTTCAAAGGGAAGATGCGCGCATACTTAAGAACGAGCTTGGTATGAATGCGGTAAGAACTTCCCATTATCCTCAGTCCAAGGCGTTTATCGACGAATGTGACCGCCTGGGACTTTTGGTGTTCACCGAGATTCCCGGCTGGCAGCATATAGGAGGCGATGAGTGGAAAGCTCAGGCCATAGAGAACGTAAAGGATATGATGATCGGTTACAGGAATCATCCGTCGATCGTTTTGTGGGGTGTTCGTATAAATGAGTCAATGGATGACGACGAATTGTACAAGAAGACCAACGAAACGGCGCACAGACTTGCACCCGGCATATTTACCGGCGGCGTGAGATTTTTGAAAAAATCGAGTCTTCTTGAGGATGTTTATACTTACAACGATTTTATTTACAACGGGACCAACATACCCTGTTCCGCAAAAGAAGAGATCACACCCGATGTCACAAAGGGATATCTTATCTCCGAGTATAACGGTCACATGTTTCCCACAAAATCGTTTGACGATGAGATACACAGAAGCGAGCATGCCTTAAGACATGCGGCCGTATTGAACGAAGTCGAAAAGTACAGCGATATAGCCGGAAGCTTCGCATGGTGCATGTTTGATTACAACACTCACAAGGATTTCGGATCGGGTGACAGGATATGCTATCACGGCATAACCGATATGTTCAGAAATCCCAAGCTTGCCGCATATTTTTACAAAAGTCAGTCCGATGATGAATATGTTCTTATGCCCACATCGGATATGAACATAGGTGAATATCCTGCCTCGGATATACGAAAACTGTATATTTTCACGAATCTTGATTCGATAAAAATGTATAAAAACGGATTGTTCATCAGAGAATTCTATCCCGACAGAGAACATTTCGCGTATTTAAAACATCCGCCGGTTTTGATCGACGATTTTATAGGCGAACTGCTCGTTACTCAGGAAGGCTATTCCAAAGAGCTTTCCGACAGGTTCAAGGATATTCTCTCCGCCATATTAAAGTACGGAATGGAGGGGCTTCCTTTTAAGAAGAAACTTCTCATGTGTCGTATGATAGTGTTCGACCATATGAACGTCAAGAAAGGATACGATCTTTATTCAAAATATGTGAGCGGATGGGGCGACAACGT
>JAILEQ010000148.1 GCA_024687305.1 Lachnospiraceae bacterium
CGCTGGAGCACTTTAAGAGCGCCAGATCTTCGTTACCCGTCTCGTAGAAGGCTGCTACGGCTTCCTCGATCTCGGAAAGGGTCGCCATCCCCGTAGACATGATCACCGGCTTCTGCTTCGAAGCCACATAACGGATCAGAGGAAGATCCACCAGTTCAAAGGAAGCGATCTTGTAAAAAGCGATCCCAAGATCCTCCAGAAAATCCACCGAAGTGGGATCAAAGGGCGTGGAAAGAAAGTCGATCCCCGCCTTTTCTGCTTCATCCCGAAGTTCCGCCTGCCATTCCCAGGGGGTAAATGCCTTGCCGTAAAGTCCGTAGAGATTCTCCCCCTTCCAGGTCCCTTCTTCGATCCGGAAACAGGGTCCGTCACAGTCGATGGTGATGGTATCGGGGGTATAGGTCTGGATCTTGATGCAGTCCGCACCGCATTCCGCCGCTCTGCGGATGATCTCCTTTCCCCGTTCCAGGCTTCCCGCATGGTTGGCGGACATTTCCGCAATGATATAGACCGGGGCACCGCCGCCGATCTTTCTGCCGTTTATTTCAAAATGATCTTTTTTACCCAATCATACTCCGTTCCGGGCTTCCTGCCCTTTCCTGTCAGCTTCCATTATACCACGGATCCCCCGTCATAAGGATCCTCTTTCAGGGCCTGTTTTTCCTTTTTGTTCCGGATCCGCAGTTCCTTGAAAAATTTCACCAGGATGGCGCTGCACTCCTCCCGGAGCACCCCTTTTTCCATCACCACCTGATGGTTGAATTCCGGATTCTCCAGAATATTGATGACGGTTCCCGCGCTGCCTGCTTTCGGGCTCTCACAGCCCATGACGATCCGGTCGATCCGGGATTGAACGATGGCGCCGGCACACATCTGACAGGGTTCCAGCGTCACGTAAAGGGTACACCCCTCCAGCCGCCAGTCTCCCAGCTTTCTGCAGGCTCTGCCGATGGCCCGGATCTCCGCATGGGCCAGGGTGGTCTTGTCCGTATTGCGTCGGTTATACCCCCGTCCCACGATCCTGCCGTCACAGACAATGACACAGCCGATGGGCACTTCCCCCAGTTCATATGCCTTTTTCGCTTCCCTGAGGGCCGCTTTCATGTATTTTTCGTCTTCCGTATATTTCAAATCCGATCCTCAATCCACGCCCCGAAGGGATACTTCCGCTCCGTTGATCCCGGATATCATCTCCTTAAGCTCTTCCGCGGTAAAGGCACTGCAGCGCTCCCTGCAAAGAACGTTTTCGGAATCCCGGTAACTCTGGATAAAGTACCGGGGTGCCCCCTCAATGAGGGCGGCCATCTGATGAAGATCCTCCCGGGTATGAAATCCCTTCACCACCGTGGTACGGAATTCGTAAGGGATCTTTCCCTCAAGCAGGATCCTGACGGACTCCTTTACCCTGCGGATCAAAGGCTCCGCCCCATCCGGAACAAGTCCCGCCGTTTCCGCGTATTTTTCCCATGTATTCTTAAGGTCCATGGCAACATAGTCCACCAGTCCCCTGTTGATCAGGTCCGACAGCATCTCCGGATCCGTTCCGTTGGTATCGAGTTTCACAAGATATCCCAGAGCCCGGACCTTTTCCGTAAATTCCGGAAGGTCCCTCTGCAGGGTAGGTTCTCCTCCGGTGATGCAGACTCCTTCCAGGATCCCCGCTCTCTTCTTAAGAAAACCAAGCACTTCCTCTTCCGGGATGGGATCTTCATCCGTTCCCCCCGTGAATTCCCCGTTATGACACCAGGGACAACGAAAATTGCAGCCTCCCGTAAAAACGGTGGCTGCCACATGCTCGGGATAATCCAGTAAAGTTGTCTTGGTAAGAGCTGCGATATACATTTGACTTTAATCGGAATCTTCAGTACAATTTGTACTGTTCATGGCTGCCTCCGGTAAGTGGTGTTGATCATCGGGTCTTGCGCAATGGAAACCCTTGAACCGTGTCAGGTCGGGAACGAAGCAGCACTAAGAGGAACTTCTCATGTGCCGCGAGGGCGCCGGATAGGCTCTGTGCGGGTCATGCAAATTCAAGACGGTTTTTTGTTATCTTTAGAATCCTAAAAAGAATGCTCCGTGCTGATTTCCCATAAGCCACGAGATCGTGTAGAACAGGAAAAGGTGTACGGGATAGAAAGCATAGAAGAAATACTTGATCTTAAGTCCACGCTTTCCGTTATAGTTCTTTACAAACAATACATCAAAGAATGCAAATGCTTCGATGAAACTCATTATCGTGAGGATAATGACGGGAGCAATGATCCTTCCCTTGGGCATATCCTTGCAGAAGTATGCCATTCCTATAGCAAATACACCCCATGCATTGTAGTCGGTATTTCCGTACATTGCGCAGATCATGAAGAAGAACAGACCGGAGAGGACAGCCGTTAACTTAAGCAGCTCGTCCAAGCCTCTCTTTTTGATCCATACGATATAGAAGATCACAAGTCCCAATGCGGTGAGGGCAAATACGATCGCATTGCTTACAGTCACCGATGCTTTGAAAAGGCCTGTTGCTATCGATGTAAGCAGTGTCAGTCCCTTCATTCCGAGCCATCCGCCCAGAGCGAGCGAGAGTAATGTTGTAGCAACATATGCTATCTTGGGAAGCTCTTTTGACTTAACAAATTCCGCATAGCACATGAACAAGAAGCCTGCGAGAAGAGTCCAGAATACGCTCTGAAATCCGAAGGTTTCGGGCTCATGCAATGCATATCCGGTAAAAGCCAGGTTAAAAGGAATCTCCGAAACAAGTGCAAATATAAAGAGACGAAGAGCATACTTGAATCTGTTATGTGTATGCACAAATCCTTCTACAAGCAGGAATATGAAAATCGGGAATGCAAGTCTGCCGATGCAGCGCATGAACATATCGATATAGTAGATCGTGCCGTACTGTGCCATCCAGTCTGCAGCAGCTTGAATGGCGGCCTGATCCGTTACATTGGTGGCGTTTATTTCCGCCATTCCGTGCTTCATTAAGTAACTGTCCAGGATAACTGCCGCAAAATGGTCGATGAACATCGTTACGATAGCTATTATCTTAAGTGTACTTCCGGGTATTCCTTTCTTTCCTTCGGTACTTTCGGCAGTCATAACTGCCGCTTCGTTGGTGGGTTCCATTTCCAAATTACTCCTTTTCATCCAAATATTTAATGTAGTTGGAAACCATGAGTGCGATCTTAAAAGTAAGCGCATCATCAAAGTTCCTTATGTTAAGACCCGTTGCTTTTTCAAGCTTTTCGAGCCTGTAAACCAGCGTGTTTCTGTGAATGTAAAGCTGATCTGCGGTCTGGGTCACATTCATAGTATTCTCAAAGAACTTGTTTATTATCTTTAAGTTCTCATCATCAACTTCAAACTCCTCGGCATTGGGGAATATCTCCTCCATAAACAGTCTGCAAAGGTTCTCGGGAAGCTGGTATATAAGTCTTCCTATGCCGAGCTTATTGTATCCTATGACCTCTCTGTCGACGTAGAATATGCCTCCAACATCAAGGGCAAGTTTAGCCTCTTTGTATGATTTCGACACGTCCTTAAGTTCCGGTGCAACAGTGCCGAAAGAAACTCTTACTTTCTGCATGGCTTCTGTGTTCATAAGGTCGACTATCGAGCGTCCTATCGCTTCAAATTCATCGTACCCGTCACGAGTTCCGACTTTCTTTACAAGTATGATGCTCTTTTCGTCTACGGCCGTTAGATAATCACCGAACTGGCTGTTAAACATTCCTTTTAAAACTTCCATCGAAGAAGTGTCGTGTTCTATGTCGGACTCGATAAGGAATACGACTCTGGGAACATTGACTTCAATGTGAAGCTTTTTGGCACGATTGTAAATATCTACCAAAAGCATGTTGTCGAGTATGAGGTTCTGGAAGAAATTGTTTCGGTTGAAGCGTTCTTTGTACGCTTCTATAAGTGCCTGAAGCTGTGATACGCATATCTTCGCGATCATGTATACGTCGTCAGTGTTTCCTTTGGCGAGCAGAACATACAATGGTTCGTCTTCATCGTAGATCTTTATGAGATGGCAGCCCGAGATCACCTGTGAATCGGCAGGAGAATCGACAAATCCCGATATGGTACCCGCAAAAGAATCGCCCGGTTCAAATGTGGCCGCGATCTTTATCATCTTTGTGTCATATACACAAAAATCCACTTTTGCTATCGATTTTAAAGAATCTATACACGATTGAATAACGCTTGCTGTGATCATCTTTTCACCTCACTTACATCGACAAGAAAGATTTTACCCTACCGATTACAATTTTTCAATTAACAGTGACACACCTTAATACATTCTTTACATTATAAAGAGATTATAACGAGCCATGGCGACAAATCATTCATAGAATGCTGCGCATTCTATTTCATTCGTTTGTCGCCCTATAGTCTGAATTAAAAATGTACCAATAATCGAGCAAGCTCATATTGGTACTTTTTTTAATTCAGACTGCATGGCTCGTCATGTCAAAAAAAAGCGGACCCGATTGGGTCCGCTCAATGTAATCAATACTAGTTTGTAATGATCTGCTCGGTCTCTTTGTCGAATACGTGGATCTTCTCAACATCGAGAGCAAACTTAATGTTGTCGCCGGGTCTTGAATTGGTTCTGGAATCAACTCTTGCGGTGATCGGGAACTCATCAAGATCAAAGTATAAGAATACTTCTGCACCAAGCAACTCGTAAACCTTAACGGTAGATTCGAATACGCTCTGAGGAGATGCTTCGATGAACATCTGTGAATCGTAAACGTCTTCGGGACGGATACCGAATGTAACGGTCTTTCCGTCATATCCGCCGTCGATGATCTTCTTGGACTTCTGAGGAGGAAGAGCGATCTTCTTGCCGCCGATACATAACTTGGCAACATCGCCTTCAACTTCTACTACAGCATCAAGGAAGTTCATCTGAGGTGATCCCATGAAACCTGCAACGAAGAGGTTGCAAGGCTTGTCATAAAGGTTCTGAGGAGTATCAACCTGCTGGATAACACCGTCCTTCATAACTACGATTCTTGTACCAAGGGTCATAGCCTCTGTCTGGTCGTGTGTAACGTAGATGATGGTGGTACCAAGTCTCTGGTGTAACTTAGCAATCTCTATACGCATCTGTACACGAAGTTTTGCATCAAGGTTTGAAAGAGGCTCGTCCATAAGGAATACCTTAGGGTTACGAACGATAGCACGTCCCATAGCAACACGCTGTCTCTGACCACCGGAAAGAGCCTTGGGCTTACGATCAAGAAGGGGAGTAAGATCAAGGATCTTAGCTGCTTCCTTAACCATCTTGTCGATTTCGTCCTTGGGAACATGTCTTAACTTAAGACCGAATGCCATGTTCTCCTGAACAGTCATATGAGGATACAGAGCGTAGTTCTGGAATACCATCGCGATATCTCTGTCCTTAGGTTCAACATCATTTACAAGTCTGTCACCGATTCTCAATTCACCTGAACTGATATCTTCAAGACCTGCGATCATACGAAGAGTTGTAGATTTACCACAACCTGAAGGTCCTACGAAAATTACGAATTCCTGATCAGCGATTTCAAGGTTGAAATCCTTAACAGCTTCAAATCCGTTAGGGTAAACTTTGCAGATATTCTTTAAAGATAATCCTGCCATTAAATTTTCCTCCTACATTATAATCTGTATTGTTATTTTTGGGTTTTACCCGTATGTAGTTATTTTACGAGCAAAGCCCTTAAAATACCATACCATATTTACACAAACTTTTCGGTAATCCTTGTAAAATTTGTCCTTCAAAATTTGTTTTCGGGGTTAATTTGTATGTTTTTGGGTTCCTATTTTGTGCAAGCTTTACACTGTTGCAAAAATTGCCCTTAATTTTTGAAATCCAGCCTCATCGGAGTGACTCTCATTCCCGAATCCACATACTCGGAACGGGTATCCTTAAAGCCTATCGCATGATAAAAGTTAATACCGTAGGGAGAGGCGTTTACGGTGGCGAAAGTCTCGCCGTTTTGCTTCATATAATCGGTCGCGGTATTGATCAAATCCCTGCCTATTCCCATCCTCTGATGTTTGTCGTCAACAAAGAGAAGGGATATGTGTCTTTTACTCCTTATGGAAATCATACCGACTATCTCGCCGTCAAGAACCGCTATCCAGAGTTTGTATTCGCCTATTAAAAACAATTTGTATATTCCGTTGTCGGATATAAAATTGGAAAACTCTTTTACACCCATATCGGAATAATCGGGCGCAACGAACTTTTTAAAGCTCCTCCACGCGAGCGCCATGGCATCTTCCCATTCGTCTCTTACCGCTGCCCTTACTTCGTATCTTTTATCCATTTTCTCTTAACCTGTGGAGCCAGGCACCTAAAGGAGCCAGGCACCAAAAAATTGGGGAGCCAGGCACCTAAAGGAGCCAGGCACCCCGTTTAATTAACAGATTTCAGCTCCCGAAGGCATTTCTTTTTCGGGAGAAACAAGTGCAAGATTGCCGTTTTCGTCTTCGGCGCAGAGTAACATTCCTTCGGATACCACGCCTGCGAGTGTAGCGGGCTTTAAGTTAAGAAGTACCATTACTTTCTTGCCGACCATTTCCTCGGGTTTATAATACTGCTTGATGCCCGATACGATCTGTCTTGTCATATTGCCGATTTTAACCTGCGAGCAGAGAAGTTTCTTTGATTTGGGAACTTCCTCGCATTTTACGATTTCGCCGACAACGAACTGCATTTTGGCAAAATCATCATATGTGATTTCGTCTTTAAGCTTAACTTCGATGGCGTTTTCTTCTTTTTCGTCCTCTTCGGTTACGCCTGCTTCAGCCTTCTGGATAGCTGCGATTCTTGCAGCCTCTGCATAAACGTCGTTGATATCGAGACGTGCAAAAAGAATTTCGGGTTTTTCGGTAACCTTTGTTCCGTTTTCATACAGACCGAATTCGCCGAGTTTGTCGTAATCCCTGATAACGGTATTAAGCTGAGCGACAATCTTTTCTGCTGTTTCCGGAAGAAAAGGCCATAAAAGAGACGCACCGATTGTAATGCTCTCTGTTAGATTGTAAAGAACGGTTGCGAGTCTGTCTTTTTTAGCCTCGTCCTTTGCGAGCACCCAGGGCTCGGTTTCGTCGATATATTTGTTGCATCTCTTAAAGAG
>JAILEQ010000154.1 GCA_024687305.1 Lachnospiraceae bacterium
TTTTATTCCTTTCAAATTTCACAGCGGCTATTATAACACAAAAAAGGCTTAATTGCATCGACACCGCTATATGTTTATAATGAAGTGGAATTGTACGAAAAAAAGGAATCGTTTATGTATCATTTTTTTGTTGCACCGGACTCGATCGTCGATAAAACGATCACGATCGCCGGCAAGGATGTAAATCACATAAAGAACGTACTGCGCCTAAAGCCCGGCGAAGAGATCTCGGTAAACATCGAGGGATCGGAAGCGGAGTATCGCTGCATAATAAAGGAATTTACCAAAGACACGGTCATTTGCGACCTTGCTTTCATAAAAGAAGAAGGCAACGAACTGCCCTCAAAGATCTTTCTTTTTCAGGGACTTCCCAAATCCGACAAGTTCGAGACCATCATTCAAAAGTCGGTTGAGCTCGGAGTCTTTGAGATCGTACCGGTTGCGATGAAACGCTGTGTCATGAAGGTCGATGAAAAGAAAGTCGAAAGCAAAGTTACCCGCTGGCAGAGCATTGCGGAAGCTGCCGCAAAGCAGTCTAAACGCTCCGTCATTCCGCAGGTAAAAGCTCCCGTGAGTTTCAAGGAAGCCGTTAAATACGCCAAAGAATGTGACGTCAAACTGCTCCCTTACGAATTGAGCGACGAAAAGGACCCCACAAAGGATATCCTTTCTTCCATCGTTCCCGGACAGTCGATAGCAATATTCATAGGTCCCGAGGGAGGCTTCGATGAGACGGAAGTAACTCTCGCTATCGAAAACGGCTTTAAGACGATCACCTTAGGCAAAAGAATACTCAGGACCGAAACCGCAGGCCCCACTCTTCTTTCATATATCATGCTCGATATGGAGATAAATCATTGATGGACAATGCTATTAAACGCATAGAATTTATAGATCTTTTAAAAGTCATAGGACTTATCGGAATAATGACGGCCCATGTGGAGTCTCCCGAATGGGCGCTGATGGCGCGCGCCTTTGACGTGCAGCTGATGGTTCTCATATCTGCTCTCCTTGCAAGAAAGAGCTATGAACGTCGTCTTTCAAAAGGCGGTTCCGCGGGCTTATATATAATTCAAAGAGTGCTCCGCCTCGCCGTTCCGACCTGGATCTTCCTCACGTTTTATTTTTGCATATTTGCCTTTTTTAAAGGTGAGCACGATCTTACATATTATCTGTCATCGTACCTTTTCTCGCTCTACGGAATAGCGTATGTATGGATAATACTGATCTACATCTACGCCGCTCTTGTGATCCCGCTCTATCAAAAAATCGGCACCGGACCCGCAGTTACCGTTTCGATCGCGGTGATATATGTGATATATGAGCTGATGTTCCGATTTGGCGTACTTACCGACAGCAAGCTGTTCGTAAACACATTTTATTACTTCATACCCTATGCGGCTCTTTCCTTTATCGGATATTGTCTGCCCTCAATGACCAAGAAAACGAAATGCATCATAACAGCGGCTTCCGCGCTTGTCTTTGCGACTTGTGCCCTTTATGTCCGTTTCTCGACGGGCCGATTCGAACGTGTATCGATCGCAACTTTCCCGCCCAGAGCCTACTATCTTTCGTATGGGATCTTTATCGCTTTTGTGCTGTATCTGATATTTGAGAACTTTGATCTGAAGATATACCGATGCGCACCTGTTGTGTTCATATCCAAAAATTCGCTTTGGATATACCTCTGGCACATATTTACGCTTGCGGTGTTCAATAAGACTTTTCTGTTTGACTTCTGGTATCTTGAACTTTTGGCCGTATTCGTATCGGCAACATTTACCACTTACATCCAGACGATCGTTGTGTCATTTTTGAAAAAGAAAACGTCGCTTAAGATCTTAAACTATCTATAAGTCGGATACATAAACGCAAACGCCGCAGACCTTTATGATCTTGCGGCGTTTTCTTTTTACTGATTTACTATATTCTGGATCCAGATACGCTTCTTAAGCAATATTGTTCCGATGATCACTTTCACGAAATCGAGTGAAAGGATGATGTCGTAAAACGGCAATATCGGAAGATCCGTGAATCTCGATATCACGAAAGCTATCGGGAAGCACAATACCCAGAGATAGACCGAATCAAACAAAAACGTGATGACCGTTTTGCCGCCCGAACGCATGGTAAAGTATGCGCAGTTAAGGTATGAGCCGACCGGCATAAAGATCGCAGCTATTCTCATAAGCTCAACGGACAGTTTTCTGATGTCGTCGGTCGTTTCGTAAAACTTCGGAAAAAGAGGCGCTGCGGCGATCAGCACTATACCCATAAATGCCGAAGCCAATACTCCCATCATAATAAGCTTTCGGTCCGTGTCGACAACCTGCTCCATATTGCCGGCTCCGAGCTGCTGACCTATTATGATCGACACTACGTTACCCATTGAGATAAGGACAACATTAAATAAGTTCACTATCGTGTTTGATATGTTAAAGGCGGCCACTACATCGAGTCCGCGCATGGAATAGCACTGTGTGAGCGAGCTCATTCCCATCGACCATAAAAATTCGTTGAAGAAAAGCGGCGTACCCATCACTATCATCTTTCTTATGAGCGCAGCGGGAATGTAAAAGCCTTTGTACAATCCCACACCGTAAGCGGCGCGTGTTTTGTGCGTGTGCGTCCAGATCACCACTATCAGGAGTTCCACATATCTTGAAAGAACGGTA
>JAILEQ010000159.1 GCA_024687305.1 Lachnospiraceae bacterium
CAACCAGGACACTTCACACTTAAAAGGCAGACTGAGAGATCATGCAAAAAGAAACAACCTCGATCATACGTTGCTCTTATCTATTTTAAGGCAGCTCGACTTTGAAAGAGTGCAGTTTGAGAAAAATATGGAGGACTATTCAGAAGGTCAGAAGAAAAAGGTCTTAATAGCATCGAGTCTGCTTACTCCCGCCCATCTTTACATATGGGATGAGCCGCTTAACTACATTGATGTCTTCTCAAGAATGCAGATCGAAGCACTTATAAAAAAGTTTAAGCCGACAATGCTCATCGTGGAGCATGACGTAAGATTTAAAGAAAAACTGTCAACTCTGGAGATTTCGTTGGATTAGGATGTTATAATATCCTTATGGAGGGCTGATCTATGGTTGAGAGTGCCGTTTGTGGTGTCTGTTACAGACATTGCGTGATCAAAGAAGGTGAATACGGCTTTTGCGGGGTGAGGACGACTTTAAACGGAAAAATCGTTCCGTCCAATTACGGACAGATAACGTCAATGGCGCTCGATCCGATTGAGAAAAAGCCCCTTAATCGGTTTTATCCCGGCAGTTTTATAGTTTCGGTAGGCAGTTACGGTTGCAATCTCAGATGCCCTTTTTGTCAAAACTATGAGATATCCTGGGGCGATGAAGTAAATGAAGTTATGAGGGAAGCAAGATATGTATCACCCGAAGAACTGGCAAGGATAGCCAAGGAACAGGTAAGGAACAAAAACATAGGCGTGGCTTTTACGTATAACGAGCCCCTCATCGCTTATGAGTATGTTATTGATACCGCAAAGCTTCTTAAAGAAGAGGGTCTTAAAACCGTTCTTGTGACAAACGGAATGGCTGAGACTTCTACGATGAAAGAACTGTTCGAATTTGTCGACGCCATGAATATAGATTTAAAAGGTTTCACCGACAACTATTACAAAGATCTTTTAAAAGGCGACCGACAAATGGTCATGAACTTTATTGAAGAGGCTGTAAGGCATTGCCATGTGGAACTGACGACTCTCATCATTCCCGGCGAAAACGATTCGGAAGATGAGATTGATAAGCTAAGCCTTTGGATTTCGGAACTGGATCCCGAGATACCGCTCCATATATCAAGGTTCTTTCCGAGATTTCACATGACTGACAGAGATGCCACATCGGTTGAGAAAATATACAGACTTAAAGAAGTTGCAAAGAGACACTTAAAATATGTTTATACGGGTAATTGTTAATATTATCCGCGCGAGGTGAACAATATGGGAATTACAGCAGCATTTATGGTACCGCATCCTCCGATGATCATTCCTGAAATTGGAAAGGGCAGCGAAAAGCAGGTATCTAAGACGATAGAAGCATATGAAAGTGTAGCGGATGAGATAGCGAAGATCAAACCCGAAACGATCATAATAACCAGTCCTCACAGCATTATGTATTCGGATTATTTCCATATTTCTCCGGGAGCGGGCGCTGACGGCAATTTCAAAAGATTTGGCGCAAAAGAAGTCGCTTTCAGCGAGTATTACGATGAAGAATTAAGAGACTGCATATGCCAATTGGCAGACGAAAAGGACTTTCCTGCCGGAACGATGGGAGAGCGTGAACCTGAACTCGATCACGGGACAATGGTTCCGCTATGGTTCATAAGACAAAAATATAAAGACGGGAAGATCATAAGGATAGGCCTGTCGGGCTGCGGTCTTTTGGAGCACTACCGACTCGGTGAGATTATAAAGCGGGCAGTGGAAGAGTGTGACAGGAACGTAGTTCTTGTGGCAAGCGGAGACCTTTCCCATAAACTTAAGGATTACGGTCCTTACGGTTACGCAAAAGAAGGTCCCGAGTACGATGAAAAGATCATGGACGTGGCAAAAAGAGCTGCGTTCGGTGAGATGCTTGAATTTTCCGAGGAACTTTGCGATAAGGCTGCCGAATGCGGTCACAGATCTTTTGTGATAATGGCAGGAGCACTTGATGGTCAAAGCGTTATCGCAAAGGTTTATTCGCACGAAGATGTCACGGGTGTCGGTTACGGAATCGCATCATTTTACCCGGCAGGCACCGATGAATCAAGACAATATGGCGACATATATCTTCAAAAGATAAAAACCGAACTTGAGGAGAAGATCGCCAACTCCGATGAATATGTCCGTCTTGCCAGAAAATCTTTGGAAAG
>JAILEQ010000162.1 GCA_024687305.1 Lachnospiraceae bacterium
CCACGCGTTACTCACCCGTCCGCCACTAAGACAAACATGATTTCTGCCGAAGCTTCAATCGGCGTTTGTCTCCGTTCGACTTGCATGTGTTAAGCACGCCGCCAGCGTTCATCCTGAGCCAGGATCGAACTCTCGAAAAAAAGTTTTATCCTTAAGCTTAATAAACGTTGGTTATTATTCCGTACATTTACTGCTTGGTTTGTTGTTCTGAAAAAATTTGTTCAAAGATTTTCAGGGTTGCATATGCTGTTCAGTTATCAAAGATCAAAATTTTTGTTCAGAAACGCTACGAATCTTCAACGGAGCGTTTCTAAAATTTTTGACTCGCAGCACGGAGTGCTGTCTTTGCCTGCCGAGGTATTTCACGAGGCAGGTCTTGGAATCAAAGATCAATACGAGCTTCGAGCGTTCCGCAATTGATTTGGTAGTTCACAAATCAATTGGTGTTCAATCTCGCGATAATTCAAACGGTATTATTTCTAGAAAAATACCAAACGGAGAAGGAGGGATTTGAACCCTCGCGCCGCTATTAACGACCTGCACCCTTTCCAGGGGTGTCTCTTCAACCTCTTGAGTACTTCTCCAAAGCAGTTGAATTCATAAAAGATATTCAATTTAATACCGCGCGGAGAGGATGGGATTCGAACCCATGCGCCCTTGCGGACAAACGGTTTTCAAGACCGCCTCGTTATGACCACTTCGATACCTCTCCATAGTCACGCCTTAAATCAGCGCAAAAACTATATTAGCAAAATCATATTCATAAGTCAACAAAAAATCGTGCCCGAAGATAAAAATTTTTCAGCCGTTTCGAAGTCCTCGGATGTAGTGATCTTTATGTTTGAATATGAACCTTCTGTGAGGTGTACGGTGACGTTTGAAAACAGCTCACAGACCTGTGCGTCATCGGTTATTTCAGGAGCTTTTGTGTCGGCGATCGACTTAAAAAGACTGTCGTAAGAAGACTTGATTATTTCATATTTAAAAGTCTGAGGTGTCTGTGCAAGATATACATCGGCTCGATTGGGCGTAAACTTAACCCCCATTTCACCGTTTGTTATCTTAACCGTATCCTTTGACCTTACCGCGGTAACACTCGCACCATATTTGATCGCATCCTCTCTTGAGCGCTCAAGAATTTCCTTATTTAGAAAAGGTCTTGCGCCGTCCTGAATGTAAACATAGGTCTCGTCATCGGCATCCACCGCCTTAAGGCCTTCGTAAACGGATTCGTACCGCTCATTTCCGCCGGCTATGATGCAAAGAGGTTTCTTTAGACCAAACTGCCTTATAAGTTCTTCGCAGTAAGAAATATCCTCGTGACGCGTCACCAGGATAATCTCATCGATAAAACTCTCGTCTATACATTTGAGTGAATAATAGATCACGGGCTTGCCGTTTAAAAGGCGGTACTGCTTGGGCATGTCGCCGCCCAGGCGCGTTCCGCTTCCGGCCGCCATCACGATAGCGATGTGTTTCATTATCTGTCTCCGAGTTTGAGTGCGGGAACGGCGTTTAAGTCGTAACCGCTTCTTTGTCCTTTGATGAATTCGTAGTAGCCTGCCGCGCCGATCATGGCAGCGTTGTCCGTACAGAGTATGGGGGAAGGCTTGTAGAAAGAAACCCCTTCCGCTTCCATCGCTTTCGCGACGGATTCTCTTAACGCACTGTTCGATGCGACTCCGCCGGCAAGAGCAAATTTCTTCATGCCGCTTTCACGAACGGCTCTGACGGAATGCTCGGTAAGTACGTCGACGACCGCCTTCTGGAACGAAGCGGCTACGTCCTCAACAACTATCTGCTCTCCCTTCATCTCGCAGGAATTAAGATAGTTTAATACCGCAGATTTAAGTCCGCTGAAAGAAAAGTCGTATTCGGAGCCCACAACTTTGGCTCTGGGGAAAGAGATCGCATCGGGATTGCCCGACTTAGCGACTTTGTCGATCTTGGGGCCTCCGGGATATCCGAGTCCTATCGCTCTGGCTACTTTATCGAAGGCCTCCCCCGCAGCATCGTCGCGGGTGCGGCCGAGTATCTCGTACTCACCGTAATCAAGCACCTTCACAAGATGCGAATGTCCGCCCGATACCACAAGGCAGACAAAAGGAGGTTCGAGATCTTTGTTTTCTATATAATTGGCGCTTATATGCCCTTCGATATGATGAACGCCGATGAGAGGTATGCCGGTGGCAAAAGAAATGGCCTTGGCCTCAGATACGCCTACCAGAAGCGCTCCGACAAGACCCGGACCGTAAGTGACCGCAATCGCATCCATATCTTTTAAGGTAACATTGGCATTTGAGAGAGCTTCCCTTATGACGGGATTGATGTTCTCAATGTGCTTCCTTGAAGCTATCTCGGGTACGACCCCTCCGTAGATCGTATGAAGATCTATCTGTGAAGAGATCACGTTCGAGAGCACTTCCCGACCGTTCTTTACGACCGCTGCCGCGGTCTCGTCGCAGGAACTCTCTATCGCTAGTATCAATATATCTTTCATGTCTGGCTTTCCACAGGCTTCCAGCCGAATATCCTCCAATGGCTGTTGGAATCCTTCCTTAATATAAACACTTCCTGAATGGGCTTATAGTTCTTGCCCGATTTTATGGTATATACGCACCATATCCTTGCAAATTCGTAGCCGTCTTCCTTAAAGAACTCAACGTCGGTACTTGCGGAAGGTGCAAAGCTGGAAATGGTGTAGTTGTTGAATTTGTATTCCGCTATGTCGTCTTTAAGATCCTGAATGTAATCATCGTGAGATTTGAAATTGGCCAATTCGGGATCGTAAAGCTTAAGCATCTGATCGGCGAGCAATATAAGCTGCTCGTCGGTGTATTCCTCGTTGTAATAGCATTGGGTGATCTCGCTGAAATACTTGATCACCTCTTTGGGAGTCTGAGGATAGTTTGTTGTTAAGTTACGCTGTAACAGTTCGGTAACCGCGTCGGTCTTAACAGTACCTTCATCCTCCTTTCCCTTTGCCAGATTTGACATGTGAACCGAGTATGTGACTATCAAAACCGCAAGCACCAGGACGATCAGCACGCCCTTTAAGCTGCTAAGGTTTTTCATATATTCAGTCTTCCTCAAATAAAAGATCTTTTCTTTGTCCGTCTTTGCTCACGACAGTATTTTCAAATATCTTCCTAACTTCATTTTTGTATTCTTCGGGATGATTCAGCGAAGGTGAAAAATGTGTAAGCCACATTTCCTTTACTCCCGCACTCTTTGCCATCTCTGCGGCTTCATAAAAGGTCATGTGCTTGTGTTCTTTCGCCTTCTCAAGCTTGTCGGGCTCGCCGTACATTCCTTCACATATGAATAGATCCGCTCCTTTTGCGTTCGAAACTATAAAATCGGTCGGACGCGAATCGGTACAATATGTAAGCTTAAGTCCTTTTCGTGCGGGTCCCAGAACCATATCCGGTGTATAGGTCACTCCGTCTATCGTCACATCGTTTCCTTTTTGTAAAGGATTCCAGGCTTTTAACGGAATGTTCTGTGCCTTTGCGCGCTCCGGATCGAACTTCGGGCTTCTGTCCACTACAATGTTGTATCCGTAACAGATAACATTATGATTGACTCTGAAAGCCTCTATCCTGTATTCACCGAAATCAAACACCTGAAAATTGTCCTGTATCTCAATGAGCGATATATCAAATGGCAATTCCGGTGCTATGGTGCGAAGGGCGGGCACCACCCTTGTGAGCCCTTTTGGTCCTATCATCACGACCGGTTCCGTTCTTTCCGCATTGCCCAGTGTAAGTAACATTCCCGGCAACCCGCTTATGTGATCCGCATGATAATGTGTAAAACAAATAACGTCGATCGGTTTGGGACTGAGCCCTGCCTTTTTCATGGCAACCTGTGTTCCCTCGCCGCAATCTATTAAAATGTTGCTGCCGTTGTATCTTGCGATCATAGACGTAAGATAACGGTACGGAAGGGGCATCATACCGCCCGTTCCCATGAGTATTACTTCTAACATCAGTTTCTCCGTGGTATCCTTAACCAGTACACGTACGCATCCTCCTTGGGCTGATCGTAAAAACCTTTGCGTACGCCTGCATTCTCAAATCCGACTGCCTCATACAGTCTTATGGCGGGAAGATTGCTGACTCTCACTTCCAAAGTGTAATCGTATATCCCCGTCTCTTTGCCGCTTTCGATCACGGCTTCCATTAATTTCTTCGAATAACCCTTGCCGCGGTATTCTTTATCTATAACTACGTTATTTATATAGCCGTCTCCGACCATGTCGGTATAACCCGCCGCTCCGATCACATAACCGTCGATCTCCGCCACGAAATAGCGTGAACCCGCGTCTTCAATGAGCTTTTCGAAATCTTCCCGCTTCCAGGGCATTGAAAAGTTTTCCTCTTCCATCCTGCAAACTCTGTCAAGATCTTCGTATCTCATAGGGCGCACGTTTAAGCTCATCAGTCTACCTGCTTTCTTTTTCCTTAAGTTCACGCTCTGCCTGCGACAACCTTAAATATTCCGGTACATGATCGTCTGAGCTTATGTACTCTCCGGCCTTATATTTTTCGGCTCCGAGTGCCGCCACACTTCCGGCCGACTGACGATTCTTTCCCGCCGGCGCAAAGATGTGATCAACTTTTGTTAACTCTTTTATCTTATCGATAAATACCGGAACCCCGTCACCCAAAAATACCGTGTTTCTGCCTGTTTCATTGACTTTTTCAAGTATTTCTTCTATGGAAAGTGCCGTTGCCGGCAAAAGTGTTCTTAAAGTATATATATCGGCATTTTTTTCAAACTCATACAGTCCCGTGTAAACTTGATCTCTTCTTGCATCCATTAAAGGACATATCACTCTGTCTGTTCCGTAAAGATTGTATGCCAGCGCATCGGTCGTAAGCACTTCAACGATCGGGATATCCAATGCAAGTCCGAGTCCCTTTGCCGTTGCCGAACCGATCCTTAAACCGGTAAACGAACCGGGTCCTTTTGCTATAGCGATCGCATCTACGGTGTTTATGTCCGTCTCCGTCATCTTAACGATCTCGTCAAGCATCGGAAGGAGCGTCTGCGAATGTGTTTTTTTATAATTTACCGAATACTCGGCTACCATCAGATCGTCCTCAAGAATGGCCACCGAAGCGGTCATCCCGGAACTGTCTATTCCGATAAGTTTCATCTTTCTATTCAAACTCCGTAATGGTTATCTTTCTGTAATCAAAACCCTTTTTTGCATCCTTTTGGATCTCGATGCGGGTGTGGCGTTTTGGGACGATTCCCTTTATAATATCCGCCCATTCTATAAAACAAACGCCGTCAGAGTAAAAGTATTCTTCGTACCCTATCTCATCCATCTCCGACTCGTCTTCGATTCTGTAGACATCAAAATGGAAGAACGGCAGCCGCCCTTCTTCGTAAATCTGCATTATGGTAAATGTCGGGCTGTTCACGTATTCGTCGATCCCAAGGCCTTTTGCCACGCCCTGAACGAGCACGGTCTTTCCGACCCCGAGGTCGCCTATCAGCGTATAAACGCTGCCGCCACAAGCCTCTTTGCCGATCTTCTCTCCGAGCGCAAATGTCTCGTCGGCACTGAAAGATTCAATGGTTTTAACGATTCCCATAGTTAATTTAATTTTATAATGAAACTAAAATAATAACAAGTTAAACTTAGCGGTACAAAGAAACAAAAACATACTTCTCCACACTTTAATAAGAGACAAACTCCAACGTAAAAACCCCTTCCGAGATCAATCGAAAGGGGTTCTCATCAATCAAACAAAATGCTTTGTACATCCTTCTTTATCTGGCGCGCCAGATCTTCAAACGAGTCAAATCTCATTTCCGGACGCGTGAACTCAAGAAGCGTCACGGCAATCTCTTTTCCGTACAGATTGCCTTTATAACCCTTTACAAACGATTCCGCGCTTACGCGCTTTTCATCGGACACCGTAGGTTTTACTCCCAGATTGGTGATGGCATCGTATCGTCTGTCGTCAATAACGACGCTTGAACGATATACTCCCATATTTAGCCCCGTAACATCCTCTTCAGGAATGATGTTAGCGGTCGGAACATCTATAGTATTTCCGAGTGAATTGCCATGTATCACCGTACCGGTGATGGTAAAGGGAAGGATCATTTATATAACTCCGATCATTGCAAGAAAAGCAAGTACAAATGTCATAAGAACAGCAAGGGAGATAAGGAAAAATCCGATGCTGAACTTTGTTTTTCCGTCAGCCGACGAAGAAGGCTCAACGAGTTTTGCGGCTCTTAATGCACCAACTATCGGCTTATATAAAATAAGTGTGATACCTGCGTTGATACCGCCCTTTATAACGTTGAAAGGAAGGAATATCGGAAGGAGCATTCCAACAACCGCCGAACGGTCAACTTTCATATATAAAGGTGTGATTATGTAGTTCCATAAAAGCATGCAGACCGTCATGATGACAACGCCTGCGCAAAGGCCGATGATGGCGCCTCTCTTTGTCCTGTCCTTTTTGTAAATGAGTGTGGCAGGAAGAACAAAGGCACAAGTGGCGATGACGTTCATTATAAAACCGTAAATACCCGTGGAGCTTATGGTGATCATTTCGATAAAGGAAACGAGCAGCGAGATAAGCACGCTGGAAACGGGTCCAAAGATAAATCCCGCGATAACGATAAGCGCGTCTTTGGGCTCATAACTTAAAAAGCCCGCCACGTTGGGGATAACCTTTGCAATAACTACGGATACGAATGCGAGTGCCGTGAACATCGCGATTACGGCAATGTACCTTGGTGTGATCTTGTTGTTTTTCATTTCTTTTCCTCCTAATGAAATAGTATAAAAAGAAAGAAAATGCCCTGAACATACTATGTTCAGGGCACACTAAAAAGCGTATTCTTTCTTCTCTCATCCGGACTATACCGTCGGTTTTGGAATTTCACCAAATCAAACCCTTTCAGGTCTCGCGGACTGTCACCGCCGGTAGGGAATTGCACCCTGCCCTGAAGATTCTTAGGAATCATCGAGATGCGAAGCAGATCGATGACAGAAACTCGAAGCTTTAATCGAGTTTCTGCACGGAGTGTTCCGCAATTGCTTTGGTATTTCACAAAGCAATTGATTCCTTTAGCAAATATATGCCTATTTTTCTTTTTCGTCAAGCCTCATTGTGAGACTTATACGCTTTTTCTTAACATCAACATCGAGAACCTTTACATCGACTATATCTCCGACGCTTACCGCTTCAAGAGGATGCTTGATGTAACGGTTTGTTATGCGCGATATGTGAACCAGACCGTCCTGATGAACGCCTATGTCTACAAAAGCACCGAAATCGATAACGTTACGGACCGTTCCCTTAAGGATCATTCCGGGTTTAAGATCTTCCAGATCCAAAACGTCGCTTCTAAGGATTGGAGCGGGCATATCGGCTCTGGGATCTCTTGCGGGCTTTTCAAGCTCCTTTAAGATATCGGCAAGAGTGAGTTCACCTATGCCGAGTTCTTTGGCCATAGCGGCTTTATCTTTGACACGGCTCTCAAGACTTGATGCGTTGACCGATTCGGTTTTTGAGGCGGGCTTGGCCGGTCTTGTGTCTTCTTTGACCGTGGTATTGCCAAGTGCGGCGGCAAGTGCCTTGCCCATTGCGGTATTTGTATTCGTTACCAAAGGCTTGGAAGGTTTCTTTGCCGGCTTTTTCTCAGGTTCGGGTCTTTCCTTTTTGGCCGTCTCTTTTGCGGCTGCGGCTTTTTTCTGGAACTCTTTTACATCATCCATCGTGATGTTTAACTTCTCCATGAGTTTAAGTGCCGCATCGTACGACTCCGGATGTACGCTCGTTGCATCAAGCGGGTTGTCACCTCCGAGTATGCGAAGGAAGCCCGCGCACTGCTCGTACGCCTTGGGGCCGAGCTTGGGAACGCTTAAAAGCTGCTTTCTGTCGGTAAATCGTCCGTTCTTTTCTCTGTAATCGACAATGTTCTTTGCGATGGCTTTCGTGATGCCGGAAATATATTCAAGCAGCGACGCCGATGCCGTATTTACATCAACACCTACGTGGTTAACGCAGTCTTCAACCACACCTCCGAGTGTAGTGGATAATTTCTTTTGATCCATGTCATGCTGATACTGACCGACGCCGATGGACTTCGGATCGATCTTGACAAGCTCTGCGAGCGGATCCTGCAAACGTCTTGCCATCGATGTTGCGCTACGCTGTCCCACATCGAAATTGGGGAACTCTTCCGTGGCAAGTTTACTTGCGGAATATACGCTGGCGCCTGCCTCGTTTACTATTACATACTGTAAAGGTGTGTCACATTCTTTGATGATATCCACGATAACCTGCTCCGATTCTCTCGAAGCCGTTCCGTTTCCGAGTGAAATGAGGGTGATGCCGTACTTCTTGATAAGTTTTTTAACTTCGAATTTGGCTTCTTCGACCTTGTTCTGAGGAGCCGTGGGATAAATGACTTTCGTGTCCAAAACCTTTCCGGTCTCGTCTACAACGGCGAGTTTACATCCTGTTCTGAACGCCGGATCCCATCCGAGCACTACTTTTCCCGCAATGGGAGGAGCCATAAGAAGCTGCTCAAGATTCTTACCGAATACGGAGATGGCACCCTCTTCAGCCTTCTCTGTAAGTTCGTTTCTTATTTCACGCTCTATTGCCGGAGCGATGAGTCTGTCATATGCATCGGAAACGACTTCCTTTAATACGGGAGTCGTGAACTCGTTGTCTTTTGTGATCACCTGCTTTTCAAGATATCCGAGTATCCTTTCGACAGGTGCTATGACCGATACGGTCAAGATCTTTTCCGCTTCACCTCTGTTGATCGCAAGCGTTCTGTGCCCGAGAACCTTCTTTATAGGCTCTTCGTAGTTGTAGTACATCTCGTAAACGGACTCGGTCTTTTCATCTTTGGCCGTACTCTTCAATATACCTTCCTCGAATGTGAAGCTCCTTATATATGTTCTGAAGTCTGCATTGTCCGATACCGATTCGGCGATTATATCTTTGGCTCCGGCAAGCGCATCATCAGCCGTAAGCACTTCTTTTTCCTCGTTTATATATTTTGCGGCTTCATTTTCAAGCGGTTCTTTTGCATCCATAAGAAGGATATAGTCCGCAAGAGGTGAAAGTCCTTTTTCTTTGGCCACCGATGCACGCGTCTTTCGCTTGGGCCTGTAAGGACGGTAAAGATCGTCCACGAGCACCTGTGTTTCTGCGGCAAGGATCTTGGCTTTCAGTTCATCTGTGAGCATTCCCTGCTCTTCGATGCTTGCCAGGACGGTAGCCTTCTTTTCTTCGAGATTTCTTAAGTAAACAAGCCTCTCCGAAAGATTTCTCAAAACCTCGTCACTTAAGTTACCGTGCTGCTCTTTACGGTATCTTGCGATGAACGGAATGGTGTTTCCTTCGTCGATAAGTTTGATGACAGCTTCAACCTGCCACTTTTCGATATTAAGTTCTTCTTTTAACTTTCCGATAATGTCCATATAAGATGATATATATGTATACGTATGTATTGGGATTAACCGGCACAAAGAAAATGCTCCGGCTTTACACACGACAGGCAGTGCACCGCACCGCCTTAATCGATTATAAAACATCGGTTTTTAATCGGCAAGTTTTGTGATAGAATAAGGTTTATGAACTACGAATATTACCGTCTGTCAAAAATTAAAATGAGGCAAAGAGCAAAAGCCATGGGGATAGCATCGCTCGTATGCGCGATCATATTTGTTACCTGGCCTTTTTTCGCTATCATATTGGCCGGATTTGCTATCCTGTTTGCTTCTCTTTCAAGAGGGAGCGACGTGAATTTTCATTCTGACGCCAAGATCGGTCTTGGTACTGCGATAGTCGCTTTATGTATTTCCTTATCTGTGTTCGGAAGCGTATTCTTAGCGCTTAAGACAAACGACGAATACAGACATAATGTGGAAGAAACGATGGATGCGCTCTACGGCTCGATGTATGAAGATTTAAACGGTGAAACATTCGGTGAATCAATGGAGAGATTTTTCTCGGGAAGGAGTGACTGATGGCATCATCGATAATAGGACCTTTGTCGAATCTTATCAACAATGACTATGCGCTTTCACAGGCGAACAATCCTGCCGCTCAGATCACTGTACCCACGCAGGAAGAAAAACCTCCGATCGTGGAAAATCCCGGCGAGACCACCAAAAAGAGTGCCGGAAGAAGATCCTCTCCCGCCGAGTGTGAAACGTGCAAACACAGAAAATATCAGGACGGTTCCAATGAAAACGACGTTTCGTTCCAGACGGCCGCTCATATAAGTCCCGAAAGCGCCGGTGCAAGAGTTCGTGCTCACGAGCAGGAACATGTTTCGAACGCCTACTCAAAAGCGGCACAGAATAACGGAAAAGTCATAAGTGCCGTTGTCGCCATACATACCGCCGTATGTCCCGAATGCGGACGTACCTACGTTTCGGGCGGAACCACCACTACAAAGATAAAATACAGTAAAGACGACACCGCATACGGCAAAGGGATCAATTTTGCCAATGCCGATGCCTTTAACGGGCAGAGTGTCGATATCAAGGGTTAAGGGTTTATGGAAGAAAAATACGTACAAAAGCCGATAAAGAAGCTTTATGCGCTTGCAAGGGGGCAACTCATCGGAAGATACTCTGTAGCCATTCTGGTTACATTGCTGCTTTCCGCTGTTGAGGTGCTTCTTTCGTTTATTACGGGTGCCAATACGATAACATCGACTACGATGAGCTACTTGACCAGCCTGGTCATCACCGTCGTGGTGGATCTTCTCCTCGGTATACTCGTCTACGGACAGGTAAATTTCTACTTAAAAATCGCAAGAGGCCTTAACGCGGATGTGATCGATATATTCTCAGGCTTTAAAGGTGTGACCGACAAAGCGATACTTGTTCAGTCGGTCTTTACCGCTTTTTCGGTATTGTCGCTCATTCCTTCCGCACTCATCCGTTTCGAGATCGTATATCTTCCGAAAGAGTACGACACATATGCCCAGATCGGAGTGTTTGCACTCGAGCTTCTGATCACATTTTTGGCAAAACTCTACTTCGGACTTTCTTTTTACATTTTATACGATCACCCCGATTGGTCGGTTCCCGCGATATTAAGAGAGTCGTTCAATCTTATGAAAAAGAAAAAAGGCAGGTATACTCTTACCTACCTTTGTGCTTTTCCTCTTTTGCTTGCCGGATTTGCGGCATGCGGAATAGGACTTTTATGGTTCGTTCCGTTCTTTAACACGCTTCTTGCCAACTTCTATCTCGATGCGGTTAAAGAAGAAGCATGGGATCCGAAGGGACCTTCGGATTTTACTCCTGATCGGAAGGACGGTTCGTCCACTTTAGATATTCGTTTATAAAAAGATCTATGTCACCGTCAAGTACGGCGCCTGCGTTAGCGTTTTCCGCATTGGTACGCGTATCTTTGACCATGGTGTATGGCTGCAGGAAATACGAACGTATCTGTGAGCCCCAGGCGATCTCCTTGACCTCACCGCGGATGTCGGAAAGTTTTTCGGCATTCGCTTCTTTTTTGAGAAGATATAACTTTGCTTTCAGCATCTGAAGAGCTTTATCTTTGTTCTGATACTGGCTTCGTTCATTCTGACACTGCACAACTATACCGGTGGGAAGGTGAGTGATACGAATGGCTGAAGACGTCTTGTTGACCTTCTGTCCGCCTGCACCGCTTGAGCGGAATACATCGATCCTCATATCCTCTTCGGGAATGTCGATATCAAGGTCTTCTTCGATATCGGGCATAACATCAAGCGAGACAAAAGATGTCTGTCGCTTTCCCTGCGCGTTGAAAGGCGATATCCTGACAAGTCGGTGAACGCCCTTTTCCGACTTCATGTATCCGTATGCGTTAAGACCGTTGATCTGGAACGTTACATTCTTAATACCGGCTTCATCGCCTTCGAGCATATCGAGTTCGTCTACGCTGAACCCTTTACGATCGGCCCATTTAAGGTACATTCTGTAAAGCATCTGACACCAGTCGCACGATTCCGTTCCGCCCGCTCCTGCGTTAAGACGCATGATCGCATTGCACTTGTCATACTCGCCCGTGAGCAGATTTGAGATCCTCAATTCTTCGAACTTGGCAACAAAATCATCGGCTTCCGCTTTGACTTCATCGGGATAGGAAGGGTCGGTTTCTTCTTCCCCCATTTCAATCAAAGTAAGGATATCTTCCATCTGTGTCTTTAAGCCTTCGTAAGTCTCCTTAAGTCCTTTTAAGTCCTTAAGTTCCTTCATGAGCTTGTTGGACCGGTCCGGATTGTCCCAAAAGCCGGGCGCTTCCATTTCCATCTCAAGCTCTTCGATCCGCTTTTCCTTGGCTTCTATGCCCAGGGAATCGTGCATCTCTTTTAAAGGCTCTTCGTATGTGAGTATCTCGTTTTTGATGTTATCAAGTATTAACATAAATCTCCCAAAAAACAGGCGGGTGTCAGGCCCGCCGTTTTTAATTTGCTAAATGTTTACCGTTCTTTATGCTTTTTTTCCGCAGCACTGCTTGTACTTCTTACCCGATCCGCAAGGGCAGGGATCGTTGGGATAGATCTTGGTATCAACACGCTTTGTGGGCTCTTTTGTAAGAGTGTCGTCTTTGTTGGTACCCGTAACCTTGGCTGCCTGCTCACGTTCGATCGAGTTGCCGACATGTACACGCGTGATCATCATGACGGTCTGTTCTTTGATGCTCTCGGTCATATCCTCGAACATATCGTAAGCCGCTCCCTTATATTCCTGAACGGGATCTTTCTGTGCATATGCCACAAGGCCTATTCCGTCTCTTAACTGCATCATGTCGTCGATATGTACCATCCACTTCGTATCGATCGCTTTAAGAAGAATGATACGCTCGATCTCACGCATGATCTCGGTCTGTGAGAACTCTGCTTCCTTGGCCTCGTAGAACTTAACGGCTTCTTCTTTTAACTGCTGCAAAAGCTCGTTCTTCTTTGTCGCCTTAACACGTTCGGGACCTATCGGCTCCAAAGGTATAAGGGGAAGAAGAAGCTGATTTAGCTCAGCGTAGTTCCACTCGTCGGGTTTCTGATCTTCTCCGATGACCTGATCGACGGATTTTTCGGTAATGTCGGTGATCATCTTATATATTACGTCACGCATGCTCTCGCCTTCGAGAACACGTTTACGCTCGGCGTAAATGATCTCACGCTGCTCGTTCATGACCTGATCGTACTCAAGGAGTCGTTTTCTGGTCTCAAAGTTTCTTGACTCGATCTTCTTTTGAGCCTTTTCTATGGCCTTGGAGATCATCGAATGCTGTATCTCCTGTCCATGCTCAAGCCCAAGGTTCTGGAAGATATTCTTTGTACGCTCCGAACCGAAGAGTCTCATAAGATCGTCTTCGAGTGAGATATAAAACTTGGAAACACCGGGGTCACCCTGACGTCCGGAACGACCTCTTAACTGGTTGTCGATACGTCTCGATTCGTGACGCTCCGTACCTATAACCTTAAGACCGCCCGCTGCTCTTGCTTCGTCGTCGAGCTTGATATCGGTACCACGCCCGGCCATGTTGGTTGCGATCGTTACGGCGCCGTGCTGACCGGCCTGTGCTACGATCTCGGCTTCCATCTCATGGAACTTCGCATTGAGGACTGTGTGAGGGATACCTTTCTTTTTAAGTATACGGCTTAACTCTTCAGAAGCGTCGATCGTGATCGTGCCGACAAGGATAGGCTGTCCTTTAGCATGTGTTTCGCATATATCGTTAACTATCGCTTCAAGTTTTTCTTCTCTTGTAACATATACGGCATCGTCAAGATCGATTCTCGCGATGGGCTTGTTTGTGGGAACTTCCACAACGTCCATGCCGTATATATCTCTGAATTCCTGTTCTTCGGTAAGTGCGGTACCGGTCATGCCGGCCTTTCTTTCGTACTTATTGAAGAAGTTCTGGAATGTGATCGTTGCAAGTGTCTTGCTCTCACGCTTGATGTCAACGTGCTCTTTGGCTTCGATTGCCTGATGAAGACCGTCGGAATAACGACGTCCCGGCATTATACGTCCGGTAAACTCATCGATGATGACAACCTGACCGTCCTGCACGATATAATCCTTATCCCTGTTCATAAGGTTATTGGCCTTTAAAGCAGTGATGATTGCGTGCTGTATATCTACGTTTTCGGGATCGGCAAGGTTTGTGATGTGGAAGAAACTTTCAGCCTCCTTGACACCTCTCTCGGTAAGAGTGATGACCTTATCCTTCTCGTTTACTATGAAGTCACCGGTCTCCTCTTTGACATTACCCATGATAATGTCCATCTTGCTGACATCTTCGATATCATCGCCTCTGTGAAGCTGTTTTGCGAGCATATCCGCCATAGCGTATATACTTGTCGACTTAGTGCCCTGACCCGAGATGATAAGCGGTGTTCTCGCCTCGTCGATGAGGATCGAGTCGACCTCGTCGATGATGGCATAATGAAGTTCTCTTAAAACGAGATCCTTTTCATATATCGCCATGTTATCACGAAGGTAATCAAATCCGAGTTCGTTGTTTGTTACGTAAGTTATGTCGCAAGCGTAAGCTTCTTTCTTTTCTGCCGTTGTCATGGCGTTCAAAGAAACACCTACGGTAAGGCCGAGGAATCTGTGAACCTCGCCCATCCATTCTGCGTCACGCTTTGCAAGATATTCGTTTACCGTTACGACATGAACGCCGTGGCCGGTAAGCGCGTTAAGGTATACAGGTAAGATATCGGTCTGAGTCTTACCTTCACCAGTTTTCATTTCGGCGATCCTGCACTGATGAAGAATGATACCGCCGATGATCTGAACTTTATAGTGTTCGGTTCCTATAACACGTCTGGTGGCTTCTCTGGCAACCGCAAAAGCTTCGACAAGCAGATCGTCAAGCTTTGCTCCGTCTGACAGACGTTTCTTAAACTCAGGCGTTTTTGCCTGAAGTTCGGCGTCGCTTAAAGCCATCATCTCGGGACGAAGTTTTTCAATCTTGTCCACGAGAGGCATGATACGCTTTATTTCACGCTCACTGTGTGTTCCGAATACTGAATCAATAATCTTCATATAATCTAATTAATACTCCATAGCCTTTTCTTCGCCCGTCATTACTCTTAAACCGCCCTGGCAGAGAGCCAGAAGCTCATCTTCGCCCGGATATACGGTAACGGGTGCGATCCATTCAACCTTCGCTTTAAGCGCGTCACATGTGGTCTTTCCGTATGCGATACCGCCCGTAAGGATGATCTGATCTACCTTTCCGCCAAGAACGGTGGACATTGCTCCGATATCCTTTGCTACCTGATAGTGGAAAGAAGCAAATACGGCTTTGGCAACTTCATCGCCCTCTTTAGCCTTTGCTTCGACTATTCTGGCATCGTTGGTATTAAGATATGCGTTAAATCCGCCGTTACCTACGAGTTTCTTGTATACTTCCTTTTCGGAATACTTACCGGAAAAACAAAGCTTAACAAGATCGCCTGCGGGAACGCCGCCTGCACGCTCGGGTGAGAAAGCACCTTCTCCGTCGAGAGCGTTGTTAACATCAACAATCTTACCGTTCTTGTGAGCGCCTACGGAAACACCGCCGCCCATGTGAACTACAATAAGATTAAGATCTTCATATTTCTTTCCGACTTCCTTGGCATATCTTTTTGCAACAGC
>JAILEQ010000010.1 GCA_024687305.1 Lachnospiraceae bacterium
GGCACTCTGTACTTAGAAAAATCCATATTGATCTCCTCTCATGATCAAATAAACTTAACAGCTGTTCCGAATGCTATTATCTCAGCCGCACCCTGCATAACTGCGGATGAACCGTACCTTACGCCTACGATCGCATCGGCACCGAGAGCATTGGCCTCATCAACCATTCTCTTGGTAGCGATCTGTCTTGCCTCATTTAACATTTCGGTGTAGGAAACGATCTCACCGCCGACTATTGTCTTAAGTCCCGATAAAATGTCCTTTCCTATGTTCTTTGAGTTAACAACCGTTCCTTTTACTATTCCCAATACCTCAAAATTCTGACCGGGAATTGTTTCAATACTTACGAGCTTCATATGCTTCTCCTTTCCGGATCTCTTTGATCCTTTGCAGCAATACCGTCACGATCAATATGATAAAAATTGACGGGATCACTATTAATACTATCAATACCGGGTTTGGGATAGGATCATGAACAAAAGCGACAAGAGCGGCAACTGCCGGAAATACTATCAAAGCAATGGAACACAATGCTGCCACGATTGCTCCGGCTGTTGAACGATTTTTTACGTCATTTTTCGTAAGATCCATAAATACCGCGCCTCCTTTTTCGAGTTTATGCAACTCATCGAGGTAAACTTGCGCATCTATCAGATCATAATCTTTTACTTCACTTTCAAGCTTGGAACAAAGCCCGATCATCAATTCGACATTGCTTTTTTCGCTTTCAAGACGATCCCTTTGTGTCTGCATACATTCCTCAAAAGAAACATTTCCTCTTTCGAGTTTTCTTATCTCTTCAATAGGGACATCGATCTTTCTTAACAGCTTGATCTTAAGTAAACATTTAACGTCATCCAAAGAATACTCTCTGTATCCGTTTTCGGGGTTACGATCGGGATTGAGTAAACCCTGCTCTTCGTAGAACCGGATATTTTTCTTGGTAATACCCACCAGTTCTTCAACCTGATTGATCTTCATTCAAACCTCTTTGAGCTGTTTTTATCAACTCGTTACTAAGACTCTAGACCTTCCACAAGGTGGAAAGTCAATGGTATTTCATAAAAAAAGGAAAACTATAAAGAAATAGTAGCATGAAATCAATTTTATGTCTTTAAAAAGTGAAAAACAGATAAAATAATACCGATTTATCCGATTGACAAAGCTTTATATCGCGAATATATTTATCTAAAGAAGCAAAGGCGCTTCGACGTAACTGTCGAAGTGTCTTTTTTTCTGCTTACACATGTATATTCAGAAAGGGATCACTCAATGGCATCGATTCACGAAGCATGCGGTGTATTCGGATATTATTCAAAAGATCGGGATCATGTATCCGAAAAAATATATTACGGCCTCACTTCTTTACAGCACAGAGGACAGGAAGCGGCCGGAATAGCTGTTTGTGACACACATGCCGAAAAAGAAAACGTTTGCTTCCACAAAGATCTTGGACTTGTATCCGAAGTCTTCGACCGGGATAAACTTTCTTCACTTAAAGGAAACATCGGAATAGGACATGTCAGATATTCGACTACGGGTGATTGCAATGTAGAAAATGCACAGCCTGTCGTTTTCAGATATTTAAAAGGCACTCTCGCTTTGGTTCACAACGGAAATATCGTAAACAGTGACCTTATAAAAGATGAATTGTACAGAGACGGTGGTGTTTTCAGAGCAACTTCCGACACGGAAGTCATAGCCTGTCTCATAGCCAAATTAAGAGCCAAAACAAATTCCGTGGAAGAAGCGGTTAAGCTTGCTGCTTCCCGACTTGAAGGCGGTTACGCTCTTTTGATAATGAGTCCGAGAAAAATCGTTGCCGTCAGAGATCCCTGGGGTCTTAAACCTTTGTGCCTGGGAAAATTTGGGGACGATTACGTGTTTGCATCGGAAGATTGTGCCCTTACTTCTATCGGAGCAGAATTTGTAAGAGACATTAAGCCCGGTGAGATCGTAAGTATTTCCAAAAACGGATTGTCCTCCGAAATGCTTCCAAGGATCGCCAAACCGGCTCATTGCATATTTGAATATATCTACTTTGCCAGACTGGACTCAAAAATTGATGGGATAAGCATATTCAAGTCCCGTTTTGAAGCCGGAAAAGCTTTAGCCAAAGCTTATCCCGTCGAAGCCGACTTCGTGACCGGAGTTCCGGAATCGGGTATAACTTCCGCGAGAGGGTATGCTTTTGAATCGGGCATTCCTTTTGAGATCGCTTTTCATAAAAACAGCTATATAGGAAGAAGCTTTATCAAACCCACGCAGGAAGAGCGCGAGCATGCTGTACAGCTTAAATTAAGTGTTCTAAAGGATGTCGTTTGCGGTAAAAGGATAGTACTTACCGATGATTCCATAGTCAGAGGAACCACGATAAAGAATCTGATAACAATGCTAAAAGAAGCAGGTGCGAAGGAAGTCCATGTGAGGATCAGTTCGCCACCTTTTCTTTATCCCTGTTTTTACGGGACCGATGTGCCGGACAATTCACAGCTTATAGCCAATCACAATTCGACAGAAGAGATACGTAAAATGATCGGAGCCGACACGCTTGGATATATGAAACTTGAAGATCTTGAAAAAACAGTGAGTAATTTAAGCGTATGTAAAGCCTGCTTTGACGGAAAATACCCTACCAAAATAAACAGAGGATGACTTTTATGAGAAAGATAATACTCGAAGACGGAACAACTTATATCGGTGACGCTTTCGGTTCGGAAAGCGACAAAATGCTGGAACTGGTCTTTAATACTTCACCCGTCGGATATCAGGAGATCATCTCCGATCCGTCCTATACGGACCAGGCGGTCGTGATGGCTTATCCGCTTATAGGTAATTACGGGATCAACAAAGATGATTTTGAATCGGACAAGCTTCTTATAGGTGCCCTCATAGTAAAAGAATATGTCGATGAACCTTCTAACTTTCGAAGTGTTTCTTCTTTGTCCGATTGCATGAAAGAACACGATATCGCCGGTGTCACCGGGATCGATACAAGAAGCCTTATAAGAAAGATCCGTGAATTCGGAAGCTGCAAAGTTCTCATCACTTCAAAAGATATCTCATCCGAGGAAGGCATCGGATTACTGAGAGACTGGGATTATTCGCACGATCAGGTTAAACGTGCCGGCATCGGGGAAAACGAGGTCTTTCTTCCTGCAAACGGAAAAGAAGAATTCCATGTAGCGCTTATCGACTGCGGAGCAAAAGCAAACATAATCAGATCTTTGAACGCGCTTAATATAAAGGTCACCGCCGTTAAGAGCACCACTCCCGCAAGCGATATCCTTTCTCTTGGAGTTGACGGCGTGCTCATTTCAAACGGCCCCGGCGATCCCGTCGACAACGAAACAACGATCGAAACCGTAAAGGCTCTTCACGGAAAACTTCCCATCATGGGAATATGCTTAGGTCACCAGATACTTGCTCTTTCATACGGAGCAAAAACTTATAAGCTTAAGTTCGGACACCGCGGCGGTAATCACCCCGTTAAAAATCTCATGACGGATAAAGTTGAGATCACCTCTCAAAACCACTCCTATGCGGTTGATAAGGAAAGTGCGATAAAGGCCGGTCTTGAGATCACTCATATAAACCTCCTGGATGACACCATAGAAGGGATAAGATGCGTTAAAGACAAGGCGTTCAGCGTTCAATACCATCCCGAAAGCGCTCCCGGCCCCGAAGACAGCAAATATCTTTTCGATGAATTCATTAAAATGTTGCGAGGACAGAAAAATGCCTAAAAGAACAGACATACACAAAATACTCATCATAGGCTCCGGTCCGATAGTCATAGGACAGGCGGCCGAATTTGATTACGCGGGAACGCAGGCCTGCCTTTCACTCAAAGAAGAAGGCTATGAAGTCATACTTTGCAACTCAAATCCCGCAAGTATCATGACCGATAAAACGATAGCGGACAAAGTATATATGGAACCTCTTACCTTGGAATTCATTGCAAGAGTAATAAGAAAAGAGCGCCCCGATGCCATACTTCCCGGAATCGGAGGACAGACGGGCTTGAATCTTGCAATGGCACTCCACAAAAACGGCGTTTTGACCGAATGCGGCGTGGAGCTCCTCGGAACAGATTTTGAAAGTATAGATATGGCCGAAGACCGCGAGAAATTTAAAGAACTTTGCGACTCGATAGGTGAACCCACACTCCCCTCTATAATAGCGGAAAGCATGGAAGAAGGAATCGCCGCTGCCTCGAAGATCGGTTACCCGATAGTCATCCGTCCCGCTTTTACGCTCGGCGGAACCGGAGGAGGATTTGCGGACAATGAAGAGGAGTTAAAGATTATACTTAAAAATGCGCTTTTTCTTTCTCCCGTTCATCAGGCTCTTATCGAAAAATCCGTAAAAGGGTACAAAGAAATCGAATACGAAGTGATCAGAGATGCCAACGATACGGCGATCACGATCTGTAACATGGAAAACATCGA
>JAILEQ010000013.1:2500-15222 GCA_024687305.1 Lachnospiraceae bacterium
TCTTGTATACCGATTTATAGCCTTGTCCGTTAATGTTTACCTTAAAGGTAACGCCCTGAGCATAGATATTTAACTGCTGGGCAGGTCCGTTGTTTGTTACGTTAAATGACATGACAAGAAGCTTGTTTCCGGTAGTCGCATCCATAGAAAAGAAATAATCGGTGCTTCCTTCCGGATAGCTGTCAAGCAAAGCGATTCCGGCGTAATCGATCGAAAAATCCTCTGCATCAAGAAACTGTTCAACCGACATAACAGATTCGGACGAATCGATCACTGTCGCACCGCCGGTGCCGTCACCGGAGGGCGATACGGGCTGAGATGTGTAACCACCGTTTGCGGCTTCCTGCTCCTGTGCTTCTTTTCTGCGTGTCTCTTCTTCGAGCTGTTTTGCAGCTTCGTAGGCAAGTCTTGCAGACTCACGTTCCAAAAGCGCGGTGTTGTACTTATTCAAAAACTCGCTTGTATCCACAAGTCTTGAGTGATTGTCCTTGTCATACTTAAGGAGAAGCGATACGGCATATTCGCTGACCATTTCGTTCTCTTCTTCGGTAAGATCGGGATAATCGGCACATCCTGCAAAAAGAAGCGTCGCTGACAATATTAAACCGGTAAGTAATATTGCGGTCTTTCGCATATTAATTGTTCCAATCTTCGTTTATTTTCTCTTCTGATTCGGTTGCGGCAGGTTCTTCGCCGGCGCCGGAAGCTTCAACAGACGTTTCCTCGGTTGCCTCAACCGCAACGTCATTTGCGACCTCAACCGACATTTCACCGGTTGCCTCAACCGTCACGTCATTTGCGACCTCAACCGGTGCTTCACCCGGTGTCTCATCCGAACTTTCTTCCGATGATTCACCCACCGATTCTTCATTATACACCATTTCGGATAACGATTCATTAGATTGTGCAGATTCTTCGTTAACTTCCGCACTATGAGGCATATCCGCAGCAGGCGAAATGTTCCCGGCATTCTCTGCAACAGCCATATAAGGATTTACAACCGGTGAGACGCCTGAAGCCGAAGCCTGATAAGGAGCGACGCCCATTGCGGCAAGACGCTCTTTTTCCTTCAAAGCCTTAAGCTGCTTTTGCTCTCTGCTTTCAAGAATAAGATATACAAACGAAATGGCGATGGCGATAAGGCCTACAACGAGAAATACGATCATTCTGTTAAAGTTGCTCTCATCGGCATAATCGATCCATGCAACCTTCACACAAACCGCAAGTGAAAGTACAAGACCGTAAATTCTGGCTTCAAATCTGTTCGCTATGCATCCGATCGCGATAGTAACAAACGCTACTGCCATAAGCGAGATGCTGATCCACAAAGGATCGATCTTCATAAAGAAGCCAAGATACGTAAGTACGGCCGCCATTATTATATAGCGGGCTTTCGTATTGAGTTTAAACTTGCTTCTGAATACGCAAAGACAGATCAGTATACTTATAAAAGCAACCGAAGAAACAACGATTATCTCATCCAGCCCTCTGTATCGAAGCATCGGAACCCACAAGATCAGGCATGTATTAGCGATCAGATAGAAAATGTTGTAAACAAGTATGCCCTTTACCCTCATCGCAGGAATAAGATTGAACAGTACCACAAGCACAAACCAGGTGGCCATTATGATCGGCACTGTAAGGTACGAAAAGCCGTGATACCACAGGAAAAGCGACATCATGATCGTGTATAAGAACTCATGATAGAGTTTGAATCTTGAACACATGAGTACGCCCAAAAATCCCACAAACATGATAACAAACGCCAGATAATTGTCTTTGAAGAACACTCCCGCAAGAAGTGCAAACAGAGAAACAACGGCATCCGTCAGGGCAAAATCTTTGGAAAAAGCGCAAAGTTTTGATATCACCAGAACTGAAAGCGCGATAAGTGCGGCAAAATCGGCGTTAAGATATACGCTTACAACCGGCGATGCTCCGCTCGTTACATATACAAACAATAAGGCAAAAAGAAGCAACACCGAAACAGGGGCCCATCTTTGCTTCTTTGCGATAAGACACAGGAACATGAACACGCAGACAGCAGCATAACCGGCAAGTACATACCAGTCGATCGTATCGGAGATCATAATTGATGAAATGCCTATGAGTATAAGCGCAAACGTTTCAACACAAATATCTTTGGTGTTGAAAAGATAGCATGTGAACATCACAAATACGGAAAGCACTACCGCGAATCCGAACCATGTGTAATCCACAAGCCAGTAATACATATAATTAGCATAGATAAGAGTTCCGAAAATTACGAAAAGACGTATGATCTTAGATGCTGCGAAGCCTTTTTTGTAAGGCATTATGAAAAGTATAAAATTCACAGCCAACGCAAATCCCATAAGATATGCAAAAGTCATGTTGTCTATGTTTGCGTCGTAAACAACAAGCGGAACAACGCTTCCGAGTGAACATACGATCTCAAGAAAAGCAGATTTTCTTAACCTTGCTATAAGGAAATTAAGCAAAGCGATACCGCCAAGCACAGCAAGCGTTATATAAAAGTCGTACAGTTTGATGGAAAGATATGCAAATATGGCTGCATAATACAAAACGCCAAAGCCAAGTCCCGTTATGATCTTGCCAAAGAACTTAAGTCTTCTTTCGATCAGAAGTTCCGATACCAAAACTATAAGACCGCCGGCAGCGAACATCGCGATGGACATCCAATACTTATCAAGATACATCGACCCAAAGTACAGAGCGGCCATAAGAAACAGCGCTCCGACAACACTGAGAATACCCGCTCCGATTTTAACTTCCAGCTGGGTACGCTTTTTTAAACTATTATTGTAATTTCTTATATAATCTTCGTTTGCGATATTTGAAGGCATGGGAGGTATCGCTTCCTGCACCTTTTCTTCAACAACCGCATTGTTTTCCAAATTGTTCTCCAAATTGTTTCCTTCCATCACTTTTCCTCCGATACAGGTTTTGCAGTCTCAAGCGTAAACCAGAAAACGACTCCGTTTTCCACGTTTGAAACACCGCATTCCTGCCCCATTGCATCAGTAACCGCTTTTACTATCGACAGTCCGACACCGGATCCACCGTATTTCCGCGTGCGGGCTTTATCGACTTTATAAAACTTATCCCATATTCTCTCGATCGAGTCATCGGGAATATGTTTTCCGGTATTGAAAACGCAAACCTTTACCTTATTTTCTTGCATTTCAAGATAAACGTCAATTCTTTTTTGGTTCTCGCTTTCGGCGTGATCAAGCGCATTCGTAAGGTAATTGTCAAACGCCTCCTTGGTAAGAACTTCGTCGGCCCATACGTACAAAGGAGCCATAGGAGCAACACCGATCTTTATATCGTTCTTTTCCGCAATGACCGTATAAGGTGATACTGCATTTTGTAAAAAAGAAACAACATCGAATCTTTCCATCGAAACGGTCTCCCTTCCGAATTCGATCCTGTTAAGATCGAGAAGTTTTTTGACCATTCGATTAAGTTTATCCGCTTCGTCGGCGATCACATCACAGTAATACTCTCTGTCGCTTTCGTCGTCTATGCCTTCTTTTAACCCTTCGGCATATCCCATGATAAGCGCTATCGGCGTCTTGAATTCATGCGACACGTTTGAGATGAACTCTTTGCGCATCTCATCGATCTGTTCCCGCTTTTCGTTGTCGTTCTTTAACTCGATATTTGCCGACTTAAGCCGTGCTATGTTATCTCTTATGGTATCGGACAACACATTCATATTATTTCCGAGAAGTCCGATCTCAGAGTCAGATCTTCCTTCATATCTGGCGTCAAAATCAAGTCCCGTCATCCTTTTTGAAAGATCGGCAAGTTCAAGTACGGGTTTTGTGATCTTTTTTGAGAAAAGAAAAATGAACATAAGGCTTAAAAGCAGGCTTATCAGCCCGACATATATAAGTACTCTGTTTGCCAGCGCCGTGCTTTCTTTTATACTTTCAACCGGAGTTCGCATCAGAAACATGCAGACACCTTCAAGGTTGCCGATCATCTCAATATATTCGGTCTTGTTTTGCGGTACATCCTTCAATACCATGATGTATTCGTCAGTCTGCTCAATGATCTTCTTAAAAGGATCGGTTCCTCGGAGACTTCCCCGAATATCCCGCAAAAGGTCATCAACCGATTCATTGGAATAAACCGTTACCGGTTCATAAAGCGATGTGATGATCATGATACTCACGTTATTCTTTATGGCGAATCGCTGAAGAGACGACGTAAAGTTTTCTTCCTGCAGATCACCGTCGTATGCGGCAGTATAAATCTCTTTGTAAGCGTTTATCAAAGCCTTTTCTTTGTTTCGAACATATATTTTTTCAAGCAAAATTGAATTGGCCACAATACACAAAGTGACAGTCAGAACAACGACCGTAATACATGCCGCCGCAAACTGTCTCTTTAATGAATGCCTGTATTTTGTTTGCACGTGTTTTTTTAATCTACTCAAATTTGTAGCCCATTCCCCAGATTGTCTTGATAAGATCGCCTTTGTCGCCGAGTTTAGCCCTTAATTTCTTTACATGCGTATCAACCGTTCTGGCATCTCCGAAATAATCATAGTTCCAAACACTGTCAAGTATTCTGTCTCTGGAAAGAGCAAGTCCTTTGTTCTCCATAAAATATGAAAGAAGTTCAAACTCTTTGTAGCTAAGCTCGATCTCTGAAGAGTCCACCAACACACTGTGGGCATTTTTATCGAGCACAATACCGCCGTAGGACAATTTCTCATTTTCTTCTCCGATGCTCCCGAAGCGTCTTAACAGTGCCTCAACTCTTGCAACGAGTATCTTCGGGCTGAACGGTTTGGTAATATATTCGTCTACGCCGAGTTCAAAACCCAAGAGTTCATCGTGCTCTTCGGCCTTTGCGGTAAGCATAATGACAGGGACCTTCGAAGTTTCCCTGATCTCACGAAGAGTAGCCCAGCCGTCCATGACCGGCATCATCACGTCGAGTATCACAAGATCTATGGAATTGTCTTTATAAAACAGATCGAGAGCTTCTCTGCCGTTTGATGCTTCTATAACGGCATATCCCTTCTTTGCGAGAAAGTCTTTTACGAGCCTTCTCATTCTTTCTTCGTCGTCTACTACCAGGATCTTTATATTGTCCATATCATTCCTTTGCGGTGAATACTTAACTTCATATATAACAATAAAGCATATATGTGTTCATTTTGTGAACGAATGTCAATAACCCAAAAGTTTTGCTTCGCGCTCCTCAAGATCGTGTTCTTTTTCCCTGAGAGCATCTTCTTTTTCGGAAAGTTCCTGCGCCCAGGCCGCGTATTCGTTGGTGACTGCAGCCTTATAGTTTATGGCATTGGGAGTGGTGCCTCTAAACATCACTAAAAGAATTATGATAACGAGCGCCCCGAGTATGCCGCTTATCAGCACGCTGTTACGGTATTTGACTCTGAGTTTATACTCTTCGCTGTCTTTATCTATGACATCGGGTCTGACACGGGGCGAAGAAAAATCCATTCTCTTAAACGTAGTATATAAAGGTATCGGATCGATATCCTCGCGCTTCATTCCCGATTTGACGATAGAATCGTACAAAGAATGCATGAACTCAAGACCGATGGGAGTCTGGAAAGTCCTGCTCTCAAGAGCCTTCTTATATATGCCCGTTATGACGTTCATGTTGGTCATGTCCATCTTCTGCTCAATATATGCGATACGTTTGATCTCATTTCTGGCTATCTCCGCATCCGTATGCGTTGCAAAAACATATCCGCCCACTGTAAGGTCATCTTTACTCTCGGTCTGCATAAGTTACCTCCGTATAAAAGTAATAAAGGTCGGTTATTCACCGACCTTTAGCGGCATTTACTGCCTCTTATTCTTCAATATATAAAACTCCGAGTGTTCCGGGTCCGCAGTGACTGGAAATCACTCCGCCTGCTTCAGTGATAAGTATTTCATCGAAAAGACTCAAGTTCTCGAGAAATTCCTTAACCTTTTCAACCGTATTACCTTCTGTCACGGTATGTGTGATAAATACACGTGAATGATCGGCCTTTACAAGTTTCTCTTTAATGTCATCAACATAGTGCGTTATCACGCGCTCGCTGCATCCTCGATATTTGGAAGTCGCATCCATCTTGCCTTCGATCACATCGATCCTCGGCTTAAGCTTTAAAGCATTTCCTATAAGTGCGGTAGCGGCCGAACATCTTCCGCCTCTGCTTAAATAGGTGAGTGTGTCTACAACAAAACTTGCTCTAACTTTGCTTCGAAGGTCAAGCACTCTGTTATAAATGACCGATGCAGGATATCCGTCTTTGACCATTTCCGCCGCTTTAATGGCAAGAAGCGCAATTCCTGTAGATAAACTCATCGAATCGACAACATATACTTTTTCTTCGTAATCAAGTTCATTGGCTGCCAGTCTCGCTACATTGGCCGAAGTCGACATATCTTCCGAAATGGAGAAATAAAAAATATCGTCTCCTGCCTCTGCATAAGGCTTAAATGCAGCAACTACGTCTTCTATGGACGGAGCCGCAGTCTTTGGAGTCTCACCCGTTTTGTCCGACCATGCAAAAATATCGGTTCTTTTAACATCGATACCGTCACGATAATACGTTCCGTCCATATTGATAAAAAGCGGAATGATCGAAATATCGTAACGATCGGCAAGCTCTTTCGAAAAATCGCTTGTACTGTCTGCAAAAATTTTAATCATATCTCATACGCCCCAACATAAATGTATTGGGGATATTATATCATGCGTCAATTTGTGTTTCAAGAAAAGCATTGATCGATTCTTTGCTTCCTATCAGATTTCCCTGAAGACTTCCGGATCTTCCGCCGCCTTTTATCTCAAAATTGTCTTTAAGTTTTTCTGACAGCTCCATAAGATCTTTACCGTCATACTCTATAAGATATCTGTATCCTGTTTCATCGTTGCCCGCAAATACGGCGCAGAGTCCGTTAAACTTACTCTTCAATTCGCCAAGCGCAAATCTCATGATATCTGTGTATTCACTATCAAGGAAAATAAAAGGACTCGTGGTGTTGTCACATACGGCACTCACTTTCATTCTTTTAAGAGCTATATTGGAATATTCCAGTTCTGTCACGGAATGCTTAAGCTTTCCTACCGATTCGGAAATATTTCCTTTCTTGGCATTCAAGCTTCTTGAAAGTTCTGATTCAAGTTCGGAAAGTCTCAAATAATCATTGTAAGCACGCTCACCCGCAAGATAATTCAGTCTCGTTCCGCCTTTATACGTTTCAATTGAAGTTATCTTAAAAACGCCTACCTCAGAAGTATTCTTAACATGAGGCGCACAGCATGCACAAAGATCGACGTCCTCAATCTCAACAAGACGGACATCACCTTTTATTCCGCTTTTAGACCGGTAATCAAACTTTGAAAGTTCATCCGCAGAGGGGTAAAAAGCACGTACATTCTTTGCAGCCCAGATCATTTTGTTCGTAAGAATCTCAAGACCTTTGACGTCATCCTCGGAAAGTTTTCCATCGTAGTCCATGGTCGCAGAATTGTCGCTTAAATGAAATCCTACATTATTAAAGCCGAATTCTTTATGAACCAAACCCGAGAAGATATGCTCCCCGGTATGCATCTGCATATTGGAAAATCTGTGAGAAAAATCTATCTTACCTTCGACAGTCGTTCCCTCGGGAACAAAATACTTTACAATATGAAAAATATCGTTTTCTTTGTACTCCACATCCAAAACTTCCATACCGTTGATCGTGCCCTTATCGCATGACTGTCCGCCTTCATTGGGAAAGAAAGCAGTCTTATCAAGGGTGAGTTCGAAAGTTCCGTCCGCAGTAATAAAGCAACCTGTGACAGTTGCCTCAAATTCACTTAAATATGCGTCCTGATCGTACAATTTTACTGCCATCTGAAAATACCTCGTGTATCAATGTATCATTCTTTCATTAACGCCCGATTACTTCAATTTTTTGTCCAAGCGCAAAAAAATGCTTGAAAAATGACATAACAAAAAATACTGTAATCCAACAAATGTTAGATTACAGTATTTATACTGACTGTTGCAAGAAAAATTTAATTAAGTTTGAAACTGTTTACATTCTCGTAAATATCATCAGAAAGAGCCTTGCAGTCATGAGCCTCGTCACTTATTGACTTCATGTTCGAAGAAATGTCAACGGTCTTCTCTGCAGTCGATATAACACCCTTCGCAGCATCATCAACGGCAACGTTAAGATCTTTGGTAAGTGAGCTTACATTCTTCATATTGTTGCCGATAGCGATACTCAGTTCTTCGAAGTCGCTCATCATGTCATCGATCTTCTCAGAAGCGTTCTTGAAGTCGTCAGCCGTATCAACAAGTTTCTTGTATCCTCCGACAGCTGTCTCGTTCATGAACTGAACCATAAGATTTGCCTCTTTTGCAAGTCCGTCAACTGCAGAGATAACATTGGCGGATACCTGCTGGATCTCAGCGGCTGCATTGGCCGAATCCTGAGCAAGCTTACCGATCTCGGAAGCGACAACAGCGAAACCTCGTCCCGCTTCGCCCGCTCTTGCGGCTTCGATAGATGCGTTAAGTGCAAGAAGGTTCGTCTGTTCGGTAATATTTATGATATCTTCGGTAAGTACGTTGATCTTTTCAACGGCCTTGGAATCTTCGATCTTTTCCTTAACAACCGATGCCATCTCTTCAACCTGTTCGTTAACTTCATCCTCGGTCTTGATGGCTTCGTTACCTGTATCGATCGCTTCTTCATGGATCTTGGCGGCAAATATGTTACCTTCCTTGATTTTTTCAATGATATCGTTGAAAGCATCGGTGCTCGAACCGATCAGTTCATCGATATTATGAATGGAAGCGGATATCTCTTCCATCGTAGCACTCATCTGTTCCATCGTACGGCTTACGTCATCGGCGTTTGCAAGAGTGGTGTCAACATTGTTCGTCATATTATCGATGGCGATGTTCATTTCTTTCGTATCTTTATCGATCGTAATAAGAATATTTCTTATATAATCCATAAACTTATTAACGTTACCGCCGATTGTTTCGAACTCATCACCGCCGTTAAGATCGATCGTTCTCGTAAGATCGCCGTCTCCGTTTGATAACTCGGATATTTTGGAATTAAGCGTTGAAAATTCTTTTCTGATAGCCATACCAAGGAAGATCATAACACCTGCGCCAATGATAAGAACAAGCGAACATATTGAAACTATCATTAAAAGCAGACTTCTTGACTGCTCGTTGATCCGGTCCATCGATACGTCTACAACGCCGAGACCTACAACTTTTCCGTCGACATATATCGGACTGTACGCCGATAAATGTTCGCCCCACTCATCGGTGTAAGGATCTTTTGTGACTACGGTTTTGCCCGAATAAGCCAAAGCGATCTCCGCTTCATCACCCTCAAAATCCTCACCGGGCATACCGGGTGCTTCGGGATCGGAATCGACAACGAATTCACATGTTTTGTCGTCGCGATACCTTACTGTATAAACATATTCGGCATTGGAATTGTCTCTGAAGATGGCAAGCGCATCAATTACCCGGTTGTAAGCATCGCTTCCCACATCTTCTTCGGATACGACTGCGTTAAGATCGTTACCGTCAACGGCCCCTGCCACACAGCCTACAAGATTGATTGAGTTTTCCTTGATCTGGTCCACCAGATTCTTATCTGCTCTTGTGTAGATAAAGAAACCTATCGCAAGATCCGAAACGATCAATAAAACCAAAACATAGATAAGGATCTTTAGTGAGATACCAAGTTTTCTAACCTTCATTTTTTTGCCCCCGTATGTAAATAATATGTAAAAAACTTACAAAATTAAATGTACAACAAAAAAATTAAAAAACAATTATAAACCCGTATTTTATCAATCTTTTGAGAATATTATCTGTTCTTTTTATACTCCGAAACGATCACCAGACTCGCACATTTAAAATCGTTGCAAAGATCATATATTTTTCCCGATCTAAGCCCTACAACCTTGGGTCGCATCGCATTTTCCGTATTTTCGACGACCTTCGCCATCTCTCCGTTGGAAAGTATCACTAGACTGTCGACGGAATATAGGATGATACTCTTAAGGAAACTCTGCAGAGCTTTAAAATCAAGTTCCGAAGTCATCGACATCAGCATCTCAAGTGCTTCGCATTTGGGAAAAGCATTTTTGTACGGGCGCTCAGTCACAAGAGCATCGTAAATATCGGCAACCCCGATTATCTTTGCAAATTTATGTATATGCTCTCCGTCAGTTCCGAGCGGATATCCCTTGGAGTTCATCTTTTCATGATGTTGAAGGACACCCAGCATAATCGGCTCTTCGAATTGATTTTTCTCTTTAAGTATCTTATAGCCAAACAAAGAATGCTGTTTCATAAAGGTAAATTCTTCGTCGGTAAGCTTCCCGGGCTTATTCAAAAGATCGTTAGGTATCTTCGATTTACCAAGGTCATGCAAGAGCCCAGAAGTGGCAAGCTGTCTTAACTCTTCATCGTTAAGTCCGTATGTTTTACCGATTATCATGGCCATCGTCGCAACATCTACACTGTGCTTAAACGTATATTCATCGCTGCACTTGATAAGGTTGATATCGACTGCCACGGCGTTACTTGCGGAAATCGCTTTAACAAGCTCTCCTGCTACATTTCTGGCCTGTTCGGTAAAGTTGGAGTCACCTGTGTTACTGAAAAGATACTGTATGCCTTCTCCGACTCTTTTAACGACTTCGGTGTTTAACTTAACCTTCGCTTTATCTTCGACACGGCTTTTTTCGATCAGTTCCCTTGTGTATGCCGGCAACTGAAGTTCAAGTTCATCCGCATCGGGTTCACCTTCGCTGACATAGATACTGCCAAGCTTTTTACTTCGCAAATATTCAATTTGAAAATCATCAAGATATGCGCCTTTGTTAATAAGGACACGTCCCGTGGCATCAATGATCGACTGATCGATCCTCATACCCGACTCAAGCGCTCTTGTACTGACAAGTTTTCTTTTTACGGCCATGCATTAACCGTCCCCTGTTGAAAATTTGTATCAATCGAGCGCATCAAGAGTAAGTATCTCAAATCCGTCTGCCTTACCCTTAAGTTTGATGGTTCCGCCAAGTGATGTGGTTTTTGCCCTGTCACCGAGAGCGTCGGCAACGGATCTGGAAATATATATCGTACCGCCGGGAGCGTTTGCTTCCAATCGTGCGGATGTATTTACGGTGTCGCCTATCGCAGTATAGTCCATACGCTGCGGAGCGCCGATGTTACCAACGACTGCGGGGCCGTAGTTTACACCGATACCAAAGGAAACGGAACGACCGAATCTTGCCTGAAGTTCTTCTCCGAGTTTCTTGGAGCCCTCAACCATATCCATGGCTGCCTTACAAGCCAGATACACCGGGTCTTCCTGAGCGATGGGAGCATTCCAGAATGCCATGGTACAGTCGCCCACAAACTTATCAAGAGTACCGTTGTATCTCATAATACATTCGGTCGTAAGTGTCAAATAACTGTTGATGATCTCAACAACTGTCGGAGGATCCAAGGATTCACTCATTGTCGTAAATCCACGGACATCGACGAACAATACGGCGATATCGTACATCTTTCCGCCAAGTTCCAGGGCATCACTGCCTTCTTTAAGAAGCTCTCCTACGATCTCGGGAGCAACGTAACGCTGGAATGTATGTGTAACTCTTGCTCTTTCCAAAGCAGCGGCAACATAACGAAGAACGATGGACGTTACATACAATGCCGCAACTCCTATCGGTATCCAAACAACGTGGATGAGAACTCCCACATTGTAAGCCGCTATTGCGGCTCCGAACACTGCTGCAATAGTAACTATCGCGATAAGGGAAGCTCCGATAAGGTTCTTATTGTCTACAAGGAAATATCCGATTATGAGACATACAACGATAAGAATGAGTATCTGCCATATATCCGGAAGTTCCGTTACGTAATATTCGTTTAACAGCGCTTCAACAACGTTTGCCTGGATCTCGACACCGAACATCTGCTCAGCTCTTTCGATCGCAGTATAATATGAATCCTGTAAAGCCACGGCATAAGGACCGATAAATACGATCTTTCCGGCATAATGGTCCGGAGGAATCGTTCCGTCGATCACATCCGCAATGGAAATGCTTTCATAAAAATCTCCGGGAAGGCCCGAATAGTGAATATAGAAAAATCCGTCTTTATCGGGCTTCGGAGCAACAAGTTCTTCGCCCATGGTTTCTTTGTACGCCTTTGCAACTTCATAGGCCATGGAATAAACCTTTTGGTCGCCGTTGTACTCGTACAAAAGCGCATGTCTCATGATACCGTCGGTATCGTACATGGCATTGATATGACCCTGCGTCGTAACGGCTTTAAGTTCTTCGTAAGGCTCTTCGAAATTGACGATGGTATCTTTCTTCATCCTGAAATTGCCGTCTTCATCGGTGAAAGTAAGATTACCGTATGTGGCAACATCGCCGACTATGATATGGTCGAATTTGCTTGCAGCCTTAACAAGTCTCTCATCTGCTTCGGTGTTTGAATGACCGGAGTAAAGAGTATCGATCGCCACTACTGCAGGCATGTTGTTTTCATCCGCACCGAGCTGTTCAAGTGCCGAGGCCATTATATTTCTGTCCCAGTTCTGATAAGATCCGAAGGTCGAGATAGCTTTTTCATCCATACCGATGACAACAATATCGCCACCGAGTGCCTGACGCTTCTGGAGGAGCTTATCCTG
>JAILEQ010000018.1 GCA_024687305.1 Lachnospiraceae bacterium
ATTGAATTTGCCAACAAAGAGATGAACAACGTAGTTCTTTCTTTGGACGGAAGAAAAGAAGTGCATGATCGCTTCAGAAAAGATTATTCGGGTAACGGAAGTTACGATAAGATCGTACCGAAATTTAAAAAGCTTGTCGACGCAAGAGGCGGTAAGGGCTACTACATGAGAGGAACCTTTACTCATTTCAATCCCGATTTCACCAACGATGTATTTCATATGGCGGATCTGGGCTTTACGGAGCTTAGCATGGAGCCCGTAGTAGGCAAACCCGAAGACGAGACTACACTTACGGCGGAAGATATCGAGATCGTTAAAGAACAATATGAGATTCTGGCAAAAGATATGATAAGACGTAAAAAGGAAGGAAAACCGATTACGTTTTATCATTACATGCTGGACCTTGAAGGAGGACCATGCATTTACAAGCGCATTTCCGGATGCGGCGTGGGAACGGAATATATGGCTGTGACCCCTTGGGGCGACCTTTATCCCTGTCATCAGTTCGTGGGAGAAGAATCGTATAAACTCGGCGATGTATTTAACGGTGTCTCAAACGACGCTTTAAGAGATGAGTTCAGATGCTGCAACGCTTATTCGAGAAAAGAATGCAGAGACTGCTGGGCAAAGATGTATTGTTCGGGAGGATGTGCCGCAAATGCATTCCATGCTTCCGGATCGATAAAGGGTATCTACGAGCCCGGCTGCGAACTGTTCAAGAAACGTATCGAATGCGCGATCATGATGCACGTAAGTGAAAACGAAGATGAATGATACATGTTCAACTCCCATAGTGGACTTTTTAAGTAAATATGCGGGTTCAAAGACCTCAAGACTTCATATGCCCGGTCATAAAGGAGTTGCTCCGGCAAGCATTCCCACCGACATAAAGGCGGTGTACGGCTATGACATTACCGAGATAACCGGAGCTGACAACCTTTACGCTCCGATGGATATCATAAAAGAGAGCGAAGACAATGCCTCCGCGATCTTCGGTGCCAAGACTTTTTATTCCACCGAAGGCTCAAGCCTTGCGATAAAGTCTATGCTTTACCTTGCGTTAAAGCATTATGAGTTAAACGAAGGACCAGTTAAAGAAAACGAGAAGCCTTATATCATTACTATAGGTATGTGTCATAAGGCTTTGTTTCATGCGGTTGAACTTCTTAATCTCCGAATAAAGAGAGTCGCTTCTTATAAAGACGATCCGGAGACTATGTACAAAGAGCTTAACATGTTCATTTCGGAAGAAAGAAACAAGCCCATAGGCGTTTATGTAACGTATCCCGATTATTTTGGAGATTTCATCGACCTTCGGGCGCTTAAGGGTCTTCTTACCCTTGAAAACATTCCTCTTTTGGTGGACGGCGCCCATTGTGCATATTACAAGTTTCTTAATCGTGAAAAGTACGGGATGTTTCTTCATCCCATCGATTGCTTCGCGGATGTGGTGTGTTCATCGGCTCATAAGACTCTTCCATGCCTTACCGGCTCCTCGTATTTGCATATAAGTGAGTCGTTCAAAGATGTATTAATGCTCGTAAAGCATGCTATGGATCTGTTTGGTTCGTCGAGTCCGTCATATCTTATAATGGCCAGTCTTGATGCATTTAATGCAGTGGCAAATGATTTTGAGAAAGATCTTAATGTTTTTTGTAACAAGGTCAGCGAACTTAAAGACGACTTAACGGAAATGGGCTTTAATGTTAAGACGACCGACCCTTTGAGGATCGTTGTACTTAAAGATGAAAAGTACTCCGGAACGGACATTGCTAAAGCCTTACGTGAAAAGGACTGCGAGTGCGAATGCTTTGATAAGGAATATGTCATCATGATGCTTTCGCCATACAACAAAGACGAAGATCTTGTTAAGATAAAAGATGCGTTTTCTTTGCTTAAAAGGTCAGAAGTTGCACCCGGACCGGAACTGCCGCAAGGATACGATATTAATAAGAATTTTTCATAAAACAAATAAGCGTAACGTACGATTTTTTTCTCGTAAAAGCGTTGACTTTATGATAAAATAAACTGATTGTGGCGTATTTGTGAATGAGCCCCATTCAAATTTGAAAAAGTACGCCCCGTGTTATTTATGTGTGGAATAGTAGGTTATACAGGAAAGAAACAGGCAGCCCCCATATTGCTTGAGGGACTTTCAAAACTTGAATACAGAGGTTACGATTCTGCAGGTATTGCAGTCCGTGACAAAGAAAAAGAAGCCGAAGTGGTTAAGACTATCGGAAGACTCAAAAATCTTGCTGAAAAGACCGATAACGGCAAAGCCTTAAAAGGCACCTGCGGTATAGGTCATACAAGATGGGCCACTCACGGTGCACCCAGCCAGACCAACGCTCATCCCCATGTATCGGGCAATTGTACCGGTTCGGGCTCGGGAAAGGTGGAGTCCAACGTTGTCGGAGTTCACAACGGCATTATCGAGAACTTCCAGGAACTTAAGGCCAAAATGGAAAGAAACGGTTATCAGTTCTATTCCGAGACCGATACCGAAGTTTTGATCAAACTTGTAGATTATTACTATAAAAAGTATAAGGTTGGTCCCATCGATGCCCTTGCAAAGACACTTGTGCGTGTAAGAGGATCGTATGCTCTCGCCGTAATGTTCAAAGACTATCCCGGAAAGATCTTTGCGGCCAGAAAAGATTCTCCCATGATCATAGGAAAGACGGATGACGAAGTATTTCTTGCTTCCGATGTACCGGCAATACTTAACCATACAAGACAGGTTTACTATGTCGGTAACCTTGAGATGGCAGAGCTTTCACCGGACAAAGTATTGTTCTACAACCTTGACGGCGATGTTGTCGACAAAGAACTCACTACGATCGAGTGGGATGCGGAAGCTGCCGAAAAGGGCGGATTTGAGCATTTCATGATGAAAGAGATCCATGAACAGCCCAAGGTTGTTATGGATACTTTACGTAAATACATAAAAGAAGATAAGAACACCAAAACGATAGATTTTTCGGAAATTGATCTTTCAGATGAAACTCTTAAATCTGTCTCAAAGATATATATTGCAGCCTGCGGTTCGGCATGGCATGTCGGTGTTCAGGCACAGTACGTGATAGAAGAACTGACTGATGTCGAAGTGAGAGTGGAACTTGCTTCGGAGTTCAGATATCGTAAGAACAAACTCGATAAGGATGCTCTTGTCATCGTAATATCTCAGTCCGGTGAGACCGCCGACTCGCTCGCGGCATTACGACTGGCCAAGAGTGAAGGCATAAAGACGCTTGCGATAGTAAATGTTGTCGGCAGCTCGATCGCGCGTGAGACCGATTATTGCATGTATACTCTTGCGGGTCCCGAGATCTCGGTAGCCACAACTAAAGCTTACAGCTGCCAGCTTATGTGCGCATATCTTCTTGCGGTCAAATTCGGAGAAGTTCATAAGACGATCGACGATCCGGTACACTATATCGACGAACTTCTTGCGATCCCCGAAAAGATACAGAGTACGCTCGATAATAAAGAACGCATTCAGTGGTTTGCTTCAAAATATGCAAACGCTCATGATATTTTCTTTATCGGCCGTGGAATAGATTATTCTATCTGCCTTGAAGGCTCACTTAAGATGAAAGAGATAAGCTATATCCATTCTGAAGCTTATGCTGCCGGAGAACTCAAACACGGAACTATCTCGCTTATCGAGAACGGTACTCTTGTCATCGGTTCGTTAACGCAGACCGATCTTTACGAAAAAACGTTAAGCAACATGATCGAATGTAAATCAAGAGGCGCTTATCTTATGGGACTTACCACATTCGGAAAATACGATGTGGAAGACAACGTGAACTTTGCGGTTTACGTACCCAAGGCCGACGAGCATTTTATAGGCTCTCTTGCGATCATTCCGCTTCAGCTTTTGGGATATTACTTAAGTGTTTCCAAGGGTCTGGATGTAGATAAACCCAGAAACCTTGCAAAGAGTGTAACCGTAGAATAACAGATCACCTAGTGGAGGCGACTAACATGAAAAAAGCATTAGACGTATTATCTAACGACATACTTCAGTTTTTCATCGGCCTTGCCATGATGGTTGCGGGCGGCTATCTTTTTATGAACAACGTGACCGTTACCGCCGGAAACTTTTTTGAGACCACATTGTTTGGAAGACGTATGAACGGTATTGTTTTTGTGCCGCTCATCGCAAGCCTTATTTTCCTTTTCTTTAAATACAATGTTATCTCAAAACTTTGTGTCTCGTTAAGTCTTGTGCTCATACTCGCCAATGTTATCTCCAATATGACTTTGTATTGGAGACCGGTAACGCTGTTTGCTACGGTTGTGATATTTGTGCTGTTGTTCGGCGGTCTCGGCCTTGTGTTAAAGTGCATCTTTGTAAATCCGAACGGCAAACACGGCAAGAATTACAAAGATATCGACAAAGAAAACGAACAATAATTTCTGTTAACCCGGAGACAGGTATATGAACTTCAATTCATTTCAGTTTCTGATCTTTTTCCCGGTTGTCACATGTCTTTATTTTGTGATACCCGGGAAATTAAAAAAAGTTTGGCTTCTTTTAGCAAGCTTTTATTTTTATTCCTGCTGGAGCCTTAAGTATGCCTCACTCATACTGATATCGATACTCATAACCTATTTCGCGGGGCTCATCATCGAAAAATGTGAAAAGATCTCACTTAAGAAACTGGCTGTTGCGCTAAGTTTCATAAGTAATCTTTCAATCCTTTTTCTTTTTAAATACTTTGATTTCCTTTTAAACAACATAAATCATGTTCTTAAGATCTTTCATGCGGGGAGTGTTTCTTCTCCGTTCTCACTTGTGCTGCCCGTAGGTATTTCTTTTTACACTTTCCAGGCACTCGGATACACCGTCGATGTATACAGAAAAGACATTAAGGCCGAAAGAAACTTTATAAACTATGCATTGTTTGTTTCTTTCTTCCCTCAGCTGGTGGCAGGTCCCATTGAAAGAAGCGGACATCTTCTTACTCAGATACAGAAGGTCGGAAAAGAGAAGATGTTTGATTATGAAAAGTTTGTAAAAGGCTTTACGCTCATGTGCTACGGAATGTTCATGAAGATGGTGATCGCCGATAGGATATCGATCTATGTTGACGGAGTTTATTCGTCGCTTCAGGCAGTTGGATTTGTGGAAACATTAGTGGCTATGGCTGCTTTTTC
>JAILEQ010000034.1 GCA_024687305.1 Lachnospiraceae bacterium
TATGCTGCTTGGATAGTGTGACGAAGAAAATGCGTCAGGCAAGGGTATGCCGGTATATAAGCGGGTGGCACGATAACTCCGGATTTATTCCGCTTTAGCGAGGTAATTGAGTGGCAACATTATATGTCGGTTTTAAGGGGAATGGTAATTCCTCTAATAAAATCGTGAACAAGTTAATCGGAGAAAAACTGTTTTTGACAAATTCGTACACCGGTATATGTAAGGATATCGAAGACATCCGCAATACATATGATCTGGTGTATATGTTTGGATTGGATAAAACCTTAAAAGGCAGTATACGAATAGATTGTGTTGCCATAAAAGATGAAATGAGTCTGAAGTCGAATATAGATTTTGATATTCTTGCCGGAAAGCTGAATGAAAGATGGCAGATAAAATCGTACAGACGGCAGGAAGGAAACAATAAATGGGAATCGATGATTTTTTAAGTTCAGGTAATATCCGTTTAGATCAGCAGCTTAAGTTTTCTGCAGAGATTGATAAGATGACTCAAGTATACCGCAGGACCCTTTTGATCTCCGGAGTAAGACAAGAGAACGATGCGGAACATTCATGGCATGTTGCAGTCATGGCTTTGCTCTTCAAGGAGTACTGTATCGAGGAGCCTAATGTCGAACGCGCGATAAAGATGCTGGTCGTTCATGATCTTATCGAGATCTATGCAGGAGATACTTTTGCCTATGACGTTAAGGGGAATCGGGATAAGGCTGAGCGTGAAGCTTTAGCTGCCGATAAATTATATTCTCAGCTTCCTGAAGAGCAGGGTGCGGAACTTAGGGCGCTCTGGGAAGAATTCGATGCGATGGAGACTGTAGATGCGAAGTATGCGGCTTGTATGGATCGTCTTCAGCCTTTGCTTCATAACACGCTTACTGAAGGGCATACCTGGCGTGACGGCGGTGCAGTAAGACCTCATGTTGAAGAACGTTCCGCGATAATTAAGGAGTTCATGCCGGAAGTATATAACTGGATTAAGAAGAATATCGACCGCGGTGTAGCCAACGGCTGGTTGAAAGGATAGATCTCAAAGAAGGAAAAGCAGAGGATCTGCAAAGCGTTTAATGTTTTTTTAAGGATGCCGATAAAGACACTTACTTTGATGTAGGTGTCTTTTTTGATGCTTTCACTCGAGTCTTATCACCGAGTCACAGCACTCATTTATGAATTCATAGTCATGTGTTACCACATAGACGGTTTTACCCATTTCTTTAAGACGCCCAAGTTCTTTCGACAAGCGCATCATATTGAGTTCGTCCATTCCGCTTGTCGGTTCATCCATCAGAAGGATATCCCGGCCCGAAGCGATGCTTGAAGCAATGGCCACACGTTGTTTCTGGCCGCCGGAGAGGGCCATCGGGTGATTGTCCGCAACATCAAGCAGTCCAAAACGTTCCAGGATATTCGAAGCTTCAGTCCTTTTTTCATTTTCAGAAATATCTTTGGACATTCCGATGATCAGTTCATCCAATACGCTTTCGGTGAACAGTTGGTGATTTACATCCTGAAAAACAAGATAACAAGCCTTGTTTCGAAGTTTTCGATCCCATACCCGGCCGGATAACAGGATTTTATCTTTTTTAGCTTTATATATACCGCAAAGGCACTTTAAGAAAGTGCTCTTTCCCGTTCCGTTTTGTCCGACTATTGCAGTGACCTGATTCATGGGGAGAACGGTTTCTTTCAGCAATAAAGCCGAAGTCTTTCTGTCATAGGAATAGTCGAGCTCTTCAATATTTATTTGATCACGGCTGTTACACTCTGCGGATATCGTCTTTATTTTCGGCTCGCATAAAGGCCTCAGGCCCATGTCTTTAAGTTGATCGTCTATATTTGCAAGCGTTTCTTTTGAATATTCCTTTGCGATCGTGCCGTCTTTGATCACTATAAGACGATCTGCCAGATCTTTAAGATAATACAGCCTGTGTTCGGCAATGATCACTGTCTTGCCCAGATTTTTCCAGGTTTCAATCACATTTTTCAGTTTGTCGATAGAAGCACTGTCCAGATTGGACGATGGTTCGTCAAGTACTACCACCTTTGGATGCATAACCGCCACGCTGCCGCAAGCTATACGCTGTTTCTCTCCGCCGCTTAATTCAAAGATACTGCGGCCTCTCAATTCTTTAAGATCCAGCATGTTTGTGACTTCGTCCAATCGCTTCAGAATTTCTTTGGGATCCATGGCGATATTCTCGGCGGCAAAAGCCAGCTCGCTGTCGGTATCGACATTGAAAAACTGGCTTCTGGGATTCTGAAATACACTGCCCACTTTTCTTCCGAGTTCGGACACACTTTTTCCGATAATGTTTTCACCGTCCATCATCAGTTTGCCCGAAACGGTTCCGTGATAATAATTTGGAGCCAATCCGTTTAACAGCCTTGTGAAAGTGGTCTTGCCGCAGCCGCTCTCTCCTGTTAGTACGATCAATTCACCGTCTTTGATCTCCAAATTGATATTATTCAAATTTCCTTTATCAGTCAGGTTGTTCTTATAGTAGAAGCTGACATTCGAAAAAGATATCATGCTCCGATAATTCCTCCGACAAAAAAATGGGCAAAAAGTCCCAATACCGCGCAGATGATCAGCAAAACATCCAAAGCTGAGAAGCCGATGCAGGCAATATGCGATCGCTTTCCGTCAACGGACAGACACTTCGTCATGGAAGCAGCCGTAAGTTCGTCGGCTATTCTTGACACCGACATAAGTATAGGCACCATAACATATTCCAATACGTCCAATGGATTTCTGCCTGCCAAGCCTATACCGCGCATTTTCATAGCATTTTTGATATCCTGCCATTCCTCTTTTATAGTTGGGAAAAAGCGGAACATTACCGCAAAAGGTATTACGACGACCTTCGGTATATGCATGCGTTCCATCGCAGTTACGAATTCGCTTACGGTGGTGGTTTTCATCATATAATACGCCATCATTAATCCTGCAAGGAATCTGGATATCAGGCCGGTCGTAAACAAAAGGATTATGAGGGGCACCTTTGGAATATCCTGTAATGTATAACCTTCGAGAAGAAACACGTACAGATATGCCAGAAAGTACAGCAGCGAAGAGCGATACCATTTCTCACGGATCATAAGAAGCAATGGAATAAGTGTAAGGATTATACGTATAGGCACAAATATCCCTGTTATTTTGCCTGTCATCATGACAACATTTATGGCAATCAAAAGAAAAAGTTTGGTTCTGGGATCCGTTTTTTTCATTCTGTCATATTCGCTTTTTCAAAGTGTTTTCTAAGGATCCTCTTGGCAAATAATCCGCCGAGGAAGCCACCGCAAACGCCGATAACGATCGAACCGACAAACATCCAGTCAGGAGTGAGTGAGCGGATGATCTCAACATATTCTTGGCCATATCCCTCTTCAAGGCTGGCAAGATAACTGTCTCTGTAACCGAAATACAAAGGGAGCCCCATTCCGGTCAGCCAAAGCATCATCAAACCGCAGCAAACAGGTGCCAGCTTTAAACTCTTATATTTTGCGCAAAGTCCCCAAACAAGATCCGTAACGGCACCTGCGCATATTCCGATAATGATGCAGGGCCAGGGTCTTCCCATCAAAAAGGTGATCAGACCAAGGAGCAATCCCATTATGGTCAGCATGCCGGGTTTCTTGGCCTTTGTTAAGAAGATCATTAGCGGTATGGCTCCGAGGAAGCCCTCAATGATACCTGCAAAGACAAAGGTCTGTGGAATAAATCCGATCATGGCAACGATAAAGATGCATAAAAAATGCAACGCTGTATAAATACCGATGTTGATAAGATCTTTTACTTCATATTTTTTACTCATGTCATTATCCTCTCTTCCATGAAATATCTGAATTTAATTTTTCAACAAATCTTTTATATAAACCATCTTGAGCCATCAGGGATGAATGAGTGCCGCGTTCCTTGATCGTGCCCTCATCGACTACCAGGATCTCATCTGCATTTCTGATAGTTTTAAGCCTGTGAGCAATCACAAGCAGAGTCTTGTCTTTTACCAGCTCGCTTATAGCTTCCTGAATGAGACTCTCGTTATCGGCATCAACCGATGCGGTGGCCTCATCAAGGATTACGATGGGAGAATTTTTTAAAATGCATCTCGCAATGGATATGCGTTGCTTTTCACCTCCGGATAAAGTTGCGCCACCTTCGCCGATGACGGTATCGAATCCTTCGGGCAAAGCCATTATAAAATCATAACAACGGGCTTTTTTCGCTGCTTCGATCACCTCATCTTTCGTAGCATCGGGCCGTCCCATGACAATGTTGTTGTAAACAGTATCCTGAAAGAGATATACTTTCTGGAATACCATGCTGATCTGTTCCATCAGCTGATTCATGGATACGTCCTTGACGTTTATGCCTTTGATCAGGATCTCTCCCGATTTTACGTCCCAGAATCTTGCCAGAAGATTGGCAATAGTGCTTTTGCCGCTTCCGGAAGGGCCTACGACTGCTGTCATGGAAGAGGGACTCATTCGGAAAGAAACATCTTTCAAAACATCTTTTTCATCATATGCAAACGAAACGTTTCGAAATTCAACCTGAGGGCCGTTATAGCATTCCGGGAACACGCTCTTGCCGGCATCATCAAGTTCCGGAACCGCAAGCACTTCCTCTATTCTGTTCATACATGCATCCATAACCGTTAGTCGTGTAGATTCGTTATAAAGAGCATAGATCGGAACAAAGAGATCAAATATGAAGAGCATCATAGCCACAAAGTTTGAAGCGGTGATGAACCCGTTAACAACGAGATAGGTGCATATGCCGAATGTTGCGGCACAGCCCAATGCATATATGATCCCAAGCCTTATATTCCAAGGGAACACTACATGTTCAAACGCAATGTTTTCTTTGCAACTCTTCTCGAAATTGTCATTAAGATCTTTAGAGGACTTCCCAAGCATATTGAAAGTCTTGATGATATTCATACCCTCTGTGTAATCGATCACCGCAGATGTAAGGTTCTCTGCCTGATGTTGACGGATGGCGGAATGCTTCATGATCTGCTTTTGTGACGCCATTCCGCACAAAATTATGGCAAAAACGACTATGCTCCCCCAGATGCCTATTCGGTAATCAAAAATGAACAGGAATACGATCATGATCGCTTCGGAGAAGAAATAGGTCATAAGCTGGGCTATCTGAGACATACATACTTCTTCTACCATGGACATATCGGTAGTAAGGATCGAAGAAACCTTTCCGATGTTTCCTTCAGTGTAATATCCCATCGGAAGGTTTTTAAGATGCTCGCCAATATCGTTCCTCATGTCCGCAAACATCTCAAACCCCGTTGCAGACTGAAGACGGTCACCAATATACTGCGCGATGATCTGCAGCAGAAGAATGGCTGCCATAGCGATAGAGGCGATTTTTAACAACCCGGAAGTATCCGCTTTGCAAAAGAATCTGTCTATTACAATAAATGCAAGTATGACAGGACTCTTCATAAGAAGTCCCTTTATGAAGCAAAAGATATAGGCAAGACGGATTCTGTATTTTCTTTTTCCCGTAGCTTCTACGATTCTGTGTATTAATCTGATCATGCTGTTACGCCTCCTCCTTTATCTGCCACTCACCGGTTTTGGCCTGTGCATTCCATAACCGCCGGTATTCCTGATTATCGGAAAGAAGTTCCGCATGTGTTCCTATGCCGCTAACCGAACCTTCGTTAAGAACGACAATCTGATCGGCTTCGACAATTGACGGAAGACGATGCGCGATCACGATTATTGTCTTGTCTTTTATCACCTGGGAAATTGCGGCATTCATCTTCTCCTCATTCTCAGGATCGATAAATGCGGTTGCCTCATCAAGCACAACGATCGGAGCATTTTTCAATATGGCCCTTGCCAAAGCTATGCGCTGTCTTTCTCCGCCTGACAGCATCTTTCCGCTGTCACCGACTTTTGAATCGATTCCCATCGGAAGTTTTTCGAGGAAGTCCGCACATTGTGCACGGTTTGCTGCCGCCAGCACCTCTTCACGTGTGGCATCGGGTTTTCCAATCAGGATATTCTCATAAATCGTGGTGTTAAAAAGAAAAAGCTCCTGTGATACATACGATATCTCATTATTCAAAGCTTCAAGACTCATATCTGTTATATCCTGTCCACCAATCGTGATCGATCCTGCGTTGGTGTCATAAAAATGGACAAGCAACTTGGCAAGTGTGGACTTACCGCCTCCCGATTCTCCGACGAGGGCAGTCATTGAATTTTCCTTTATCTCAAAAGAAACCCCATGAACAACTTCAGTATCTTTATATGAGAATCTTACATCATTGAACCGGATGGTATGATCGGAGCCTTTAAAATTCTCTTTTCCGGTCTTAAGTGCTTCACCCTCGGTAAGTTTTTCGAGAGCAGAAATCTTGTATTGAAGTTGCGGAAGGGTAGCTCCGTAACTCCCTATCTTCAAAAGAGGAGTTCCAACCGATATCGTTAAGCAGATGATCAAAGCAAATCGGGAAAGAGTCAACGATCCGTTTGATATAAAAGCGACTCCGGCAGGAAGCGAAAAGATCGTCAGGCACGAGAGAAGACTTGTTGTTACAGCCAAAAACGGCCAGCACATCTTATACCAATCCAAAGTATAATTCCTGTAATTTAATACATCTTCCTTAAACTTTTTAAAGGATTCCTCGTGGCGGTTGAAGACTTTTATGACCTCCATACCGTTTACATATTCGATGATCGTGTTATTCATCTTAGCCGAAGCCGCGTAGTATTCATTCATTTTCTTCATGCAGCTTCCAAACATTACAAAGCTGATGATCAGGGAAAGGGCAAGTGCGGCCACACTTAAAAGCGCCATCCTTATGTCCACAAAAAACATTGCGATCATCATTACGGCGGCACCCATCAGATTCGAAAACCCTTCGGGAACAGCGTGCGCCAAAAGGAGCTCGATTCCGTCGATATCATCGGTAAACACTTTCTTTAGCTGACCTGTTCCTATATCCTGGATCTTTCCCAGAGGCATTTTTTCAATACGCTCCTGGACATACATCCTGATATTCTTAAGCGTATTAAAAGCGCCTTCGTGTGAAAGCTTAAGGCCGTAACAATATAAGACCCGATATGCAAGCAGGCACAAGAGGAATAACGCGACTTTTACTATCGCATAGGACGCCGTCAGTGTACGGTGTTCCAGCAATGGTTCGATCAACTGATATACCAGGAAATACGGAACCATGGATAATAGCACACCTGCTGTAAGAACGATCATTGCACTTACAGTCTTTTTTTTGAATCTGCCTGCGTATTTAAATACATATGAAAGCATTTTTTATTCCTCCGACAGTATACTTAAAAAGGAAATTTCATCGTCATCCCTGCACTTTGAGAGACAATTCTTATCAATCCCGAGCAGATTTGCAATAATTCATAATGGGGCAGATATTGTCATTAACAGAAACTGTTTCAGGCCAAGAATGATCATGAAAACTGTAATATTACAGTCGGTAAGTAGGTTAGCAGAGGCTAACTCACTTGTCAATACTTATCATTCTGTTTCTTTTTATAAATTCACATCATTGCATTGTTTCTGATATAATATGAAGTGGACACGACGGAAATACACTTGTTGTACCGATATGTGTTGGCATATCTTTTCTAAAGGATCAAAAATGAAAACCGAGTATAAAACAAAAACGAGGATGGCGATCATCGACTATCTTAAAACCAATCCTGATACCCGTTTTACTGCGAGGGATATACTGAATGCAGTAAACAGAGACGGAAGCAATCTTGACAGATCGACTGTATATCGGAATCTGGAACGATTATGCCGGGAAGGTAAGCTGGTTAAGTACAAAGAAACCGATATTAATGCTACTTGTTATCAATACTCTGAAGACCATGGCTCGTGCCATGATCACATGCATGCTCAATGTTCTGAGTGTGGGAAAATATTCCACCTTGATAATGACATTCTTGATGACACTGCAAAGAAAATGAAAAATGAGTATGGTCTGGAAATTGATTATGGGAAAACCGTTCTCATAGGAGTCTGCAAAGAATGTAAGAAACAAAGCAAAAAGAACAGATGACCGAAAGAAGATCCGCCGCGAGGCGGTTTCTTTTTGCATAAAATATTTGCAACACCGTTGCAAAAGTATTGACAAGGTCAGGCCCCTGCCCTATAATCACAAATTGCGACTGCGTCGCAAATACAGAGTTAAGATAGAAAAACTGCCAATTGTATTTATTGGTTTATCGGTTTGCCTTGCAGCAGGCGGAAAGAAGGTAAATCGGAAGAGAGGAGAGAAAAATATGTCTACAAGAGAAGTTCCTGTTGTGATCATTACCGGATATCTTGGGTCCGGGAAGACCACTTTAATGCAGAATATTTTAAAGCAAGAGAAGCGTAAGATCGCTCTTATTGTCAATGATATGGGGAGCATAAATATCGATGCGTCAATCCTTAACAAGACAGGAAATAAGGTGGCACAGGTAGAAATGGTTCAGATGCAGAACGGATGTATCTGTTGCACCTTAAGGGATGAGTTTATGGCAGAGATAGAGAGACTGTCGGAAGATGGGAGTGTTGAAGCGATATTTGTGGAGGCTTCGGGTATAAGTGAACCATCCTCCATAGCGGGAGCGTTCCTGAATTATGAAGAGATGACAGAAAGCACCAGAGTATTCCTTAAAACGATGGTATCGGTCGTTGATGTTGACAGGATTTACAGGGAGTTTCTTCATAATTTAACTTCTGATGAAGATGCCGATGACGGAGATGTGATCAATCTCATTATGGATCAGATCGAGTTCTGCAGCCTTATGATTCTTAATAAAACAGACCTTCTTGCAAGGGAACAGCTTACGGAAGTAAAGGAAGGACTCAGAGGAATTCAGCAGAAGGCCGAGATGATCGAATGTGTTAACGGTGAGGTTGATCTGGATGTCATTCTTAACAGGGAAGATTTTGACTTCGAAGAAGTTGAAGATTACAGTGCTGTTCAGAGAGCCCTCAATAACTGTGAACATGATGATGAGAAGGCCTGCGTGGATGAGTATGGAATATCTTCCTTTGTCTTCGAGGAGAGACGCCCCTTTAACCGGGATGCATTCAATAAACTCATTGAGGAATATCCCGAAGCACTTATTCGCACGAAGGGATATATATGGTTTTCCGATGACTGGGAACATGTTCAGCTGTTTGAACAGGCAGGCAGGAATGCTTCCATCACAGAAGTCTCCGAATGGATATCTTCGTGGCCCAAGGAAGAACTTGATAAAGCAGTAAGTGATTTCCCGGATATCATGGATGAATGGGACGAAACATACGGTGACAGATACAATCAGGTTGTTTTCATCGGAAAGGGATATGAAAAAGCTGAGATTGTAAAGCTTTTGTATGATTGTATAGAGAAAGCAGGGTGAGCAAAGATGGGAATCGTATATTTTGTCAACGGGTTCCTCGAAGCAGGCAAGACGACTTTTATAAAAGAACTGATCGGCAGAGAGTCTTTCCGGATTTCCGGGAAGACTCTGATTTTGTTATGCGAAGAGGGTGACCGGGAATATGACGCTTCAGAGCTTGAAGAGGCCGGGGCAGTTCTTGAAGTCATAGAGGCCGAGGCTGACTTCAACGAAGAAAAC
>JAILEQ010000036.1 GCA_024687305.1 Lachnospiraceae bacterium
ATTGCCTGTAATACGGCAAGCTCGTTCTTTCTTGAAAGTATGCTGGCCAAAATAGTGTTAAAGTAATTCAGCACTCCCACAAATCCCAGTATCAGGCAAAGTACTCCGCCCAAGATTATAAACATCTGTTTAAAGGATTCAAACTCTTCTCTTTTTATCGCTTTACTCTCATACTCAAGATTTCCTGCAGAGTCGGCGCAATATTTTCCGATAAATTCTTCGGCCTTTGCTTCCTCTTCATCCGAAATAGCATCAAATGCATAGAACATGGGCACCAATTCTTCGCCGACCGCCTCTTTTAAGGTTTCTCTTCCAAATACCATATCATACGCAAAAGAACCTCTTCTCGGACTGATTGAAAAAGGAACACCGACGAAAGCACATATTTCAAATTCGTTATCCCGGACTCCATGATAAGTTCCGATGAGTTTTTCAGGATCTATATAAACCATTTCATCGGGAATCCCACCTGTCGTTTTATCAACGAACGAAGCATTTTCCGCGGTGGCAAAAACTATGCTCTCTCCCACTTTGGGAGCGTTTTCATCCGATTTCATGATTTTGAAGCTTTCCTCATCTGTCATTAAAGCTACATACTTTCCGCCGGGATCGTTAAGGAGCGAAACATCTCCTTCAAACACTTCGAGTTTGTCTATAAGATATTCATCCATGCCCTCAGCCACGCATCCGACATAATGCATGCCTTCATCCGCTCCGTTGGTAAACGGTACGTTATATCTGTCTACCGCACAATAATCATCATATGCGGCATCATTCAATTTGGTAAGATTAATCCTGTCAACGGTGTAGCCGTATCCGCCGTCACTCTCTTTTACATTTTCCTTTATACGCTCGACATCTTCCTTTAACGTCGAATCGGATTCTTCCCCTTGAAATTTGAAATAACTCACTTTTCCCACAACAAAGTCTGTGCATACAGTTGCGTTGACCCACTTCTCGGAATCAAAACCTTTAACAAATAAATGAACCGTATTCAGAATAACCAAAGAAAGCGCCAAAGAAACAAATACCAAGACTGTTTTCTTTTTATTTCTTTCTATATTTGCCAGAGCCATATTTGCAGCTTTCGCTCCGCGGGTGGGCTTTTTCTTTTTACTTGTATCCGAAGCTTCGTTGTATCGTACCGCCTCGACGGGAGATACTTTTCCTGCCAACCGTCCGGGTTTTGAAACTGAGAGGAACACTGTCACCAATTCAAATAATGCGGCACCGATAAAGATCAGCGGAGAAGTACTTAGGGTAAATGAACTTTCGGAGATCGTACTTGTCTTTAAAACCGTCGGTGTCAATAAGGCTCCAAGGAGATAACCCAATATAAGACCGACCGGGATCGCGATGACACAAAGGCAAAGTGCCTGGTCACGGATCACTCTTTTGATCTGTTTTTTAGTAGACCCAATGGTTTTTAAAAGACCGTAAAAGCGGATATCCGTAGCAACCGAAATCTGAAATATGTTGTAGATGATCAAATAGCCTGTGAAAATTACCAAAAGCATGAAGACCAGAATCGGCAAAATCATACCGACTGTGGATTCAAGCGAAACAGCGGACATTGTATAAGCCCAATTCACGCCATATCTTACGTAGTTTTCATTTCTTGCGTCAAAAGATGTAAAACCGCATTCCTGCTCGATCTTCTCCATCTTTGAAGTCAAACCGAAGGAAGAATTGAACAACACGTTTAAATCCGTTCTTATGGGGGCGTATCCCTCGCTGACAATCTTTTCGTTAAACTTATCCACATATTCCCTTGAAACATTTATATAGTGCGCGGCACTCATCGGATCAAACTCCCAAAAGCCTGCCAGAACAAAAGTATCCGTAACCTTTGATTTTTCATCCGTAAGACCGTTTATATTAAAAGAAAGCTCTATCTCTTTCCCCAAAACAGGTTCTGTTCCTAAAAGTTTTAAAGCTTCGGTATCCATTACGACTTCGTTGTAAGCCTGAGGCATGTGGCCTTCTTTAAGCTCGATAAAGCTCCATTTTGCGCAATTATCGTCCATATAACTGATTTCTGCAGAATGTTTTGTAAAAGGAGCTTCCGCACATACTCCGGCTATTCTTCTTTCCCCAAAAGCCTTAATGTGCTTATTTCCTTCAAAAACACGGAGTTGTTCATCGGTCAGTTCTTTGAACGTTCCGTGATTCCATCCTCCGCATTGTCTGCAAATGCTCATTTCATATGAATCTTTTATCGACAGCGAGATCGTAAAAAGTGTTGTAAAAAGGATTGCCGTCAAAACGATTGCCGCTATTGTAATGATATTTCTTCTTTTGTTGGCAAAAAGAATTCTTTTTGCAATATTTCTGATACATTTTCTGTTCTTAACTTTCATGTCTTAACCTATCTCCCTTCGGTCATTGAAGCAATGCGACCGTCCTCGATCCTGATGATGCGATCTGCCAACTGGGCAATCTCTTCGTTGTGTGTGATCATGACCAATGTCTGAGAATACTTTGCGGCAGAAACCTTAAGAAGGCTCAATACATCCTGCCCGGTCTTGGAATCAAGATTTCCCGTAGGCTCATCTGCCAGGATTATCGCCGGTCTCGAGGCAAGCGCTCTTGCTATGGCAACACGCTGCTGCTGACCGCCGGAAAGCTGATTGGGAAGTGCTTCCTTTTTGTTAGAGAGCATCAAAGTATCAAGAATTTCCTCGACAAAAGCCTTATCAGGCTTTTCGCCGTCAAGTTCTATCGGGAGAATAACGTTTTCATATACGTTCAAAACAGGCACAAGGTTGAACGCCTGAAAAACAAAGCCGATCTTGCGTCTTCTGAATATCGTAAGTTCATCGTCTTTAAGGCCAAATATCGGAATGCCGTCAATGATCACTTCTCCGGACGTGGGTCTATCGAGACCGCCGAGCATGTGAAGAAGTGTCGATTTTCCGCTTCCGGACGTTCCCACTATAGCCACGAACTCACCTTTGTTAACGCTTAAGTCAACGCCATCGAGAGCATGTACACTGTTTTCGCCACTCCCGTATATCTTTATCAATTGTTTAGCTTCCAAAATATTCATATCTTCTTCCTCGCAAAAAAAATAGTGTGTGGATGTTTCTTTCCACACACTTATTATCTCACCTGATTCTTTCAAGATTCTTTCAAGACCTCAGCTCAATTCTGTCAGTTTTGAAAGATTTGGTCATTTTTTAAGATAAACTAGGAATTCCGAACCTTCCCCCGGCTTTGACTTAACTTTGATATATCCGCCTTCTTTTGAAATGATCTCACGCGCCAGATACAAACCTATGCCGACGCCTTCCTTTTCTTTTGAAGAAGAAAGCCTGCCGAAACGGGCAAAGATCTTAGCGATATCCTCTTCTTTTATTCCGATACCCGTATCTTTAACGCTTACATAAGAAAACATCTCCGTCGATCCGAGCCTAATCTCGATCCCGCCGGTTTGCGTATATTTAATGGCATTGTCCACTATGTTGCCGATGGCTTCAAGTGTCCATTTGTAGTCAAAAGAAGCTTTTTCGGACCCATCGGCAACATTTAAGTAAAGGCCTTTTTCCTCGGCCTTTAACTTCATGGTGTTTCCGATCTCTTTTACAAGACGTCCAAGGTCATCCGGCTTGGGCTCGATCACTAAAATTCCGTTTTCAAGACGAGACAGCTTTACGAGCGCATCTATCAGGAATCTAAGCTTCTCAGCTTCGTTTGATATCGCCTCAAGGCTGTCTTTTTGATCGGGCGTCAATTCCGATTCTTTTAACAGTTCGCTGTGAAGGAGCAGATTTGCTATAGGTGTCTTTGTTTGATGCGAAATATCAGCGATGAGCGTTTTTATCTTATCCCTGTCCTCCTTCACACTTTTTGCGGACAATGCCGACACTCTCAGATAGTCCGCCAAAACGGACTCAAGTTTCGAAGTTCTGTCTTCGGTAAACTCGCTTTCGCTGAAATCGCCTTCCATGGCTTCTTTGAGCATTTTTTCAACGCGGTCGAGTGTTCTTTGTGCTTTTGCATTTTTGTATAAAGAAAACGCTACGATACCGACCAAGACCGCTGCCGCGATCACCAAAATCCATCCGTCAAGGCCTAATATCCGTTCAATCATCCTGCTTTACCCACATATATCCTAAGCCATATACCGTTTTTATCGAGTCTTTCGCGTCCAGTTTGTCCCTTAACCGCTTTATAGCCACGGAAAGTGCGTTTTCGTCGACAAATTCCGCGCCGTCTGTCCACAGTCTGTCGATCAGCTCATCTCTGGAAACGGTGATCCCCGCACTCAAAACAAGCTTCTTTAAAAGACGCTGCTCTATCTTGCTAAGTGACACTTCGCTCTCGTCGACCATAAATATCATCTTTTCAAAATCAAAAGAGTATTTTCCGGTCTTTATAACATCGCCCTGAGACGTGGGAGCATTCTTTCTTAAACAGGTATTTACCCTTGCTCTTAAAACACTTAACGAAAATGGCTTCGTGACATAATCATCGGCGCCCATCTCGAGTCCTTTTACAACATCAAGATCGGTATCGTTGGCAGAAAGAAGTATTATCGATATCTTAAGGTTTCTCTCTCTGATCTCATTTACAAGATTGAGCCCGTTGCCGTCCGGAAGATTGATATCGAGTATCACCAGTGCCGGATTGGATAAAAAAATCTGTTCCCTTGCGCTCTTTAAATCTTCGCAGGTAAAAATCTTTCTGGAATCGTCTTTTAATGCCTTGCAAAGGCCGTTTAAAAGATCGGTATCGTCTTCAACAATAACTATCTGGATCGTGTTATACATATCATTTCCTTTTTATACTCACACGTACAATTTAAATAACTGTATCACGATTCCGTTCTTCTTACCACTTCGTTTGAAAACTATTGCATTAATAAAGGTGTCAATCGTATGTAACAAGTTTCTCCATGACAGTCTTCTTTTGCATGTTTGAGAAGACCGCGCAAGAGATCAGGCCCGCAAAAACAATAAACAGTAAAGCACATACAATGGATGCCCTTATCATAAAATGATCGGTCACATACCATAAAACACTGCTCACAAATGCGATCGCGACTTTTCCTATCAGTGCGCCAAAGGTCAATACGACAAGTAAAGTGAAGAATACATATGCCAGACTTTCAAAGAAGATCATTACGTTAAGCTGTTTTGTCTCCATTCCTATACTCTGCATGAGAGCAAATTCTCTTCGCCTTGTGATGATAGAAGTTATCATGCTGTTCATGAAATTTACTATTCCGATGAAGCCAAGAATAAGACTTAATGTCAGACCGATCACGACAAACATCTGCTTTTCGCCGTCAAACAGTGCTTTGTAATAGTCTCTTGAGACATATGTTATTTCCCCGGTATTCTCACAATAGTCCGAAAGTGTCTGCTCGAATTCTTCTTTTTCACTGTCCGTTACATTTAAAGCAAGTATTGTCGACGCAGTATTGCCGGTCAATTCCTTGAACTCTTTTGAGGGCAATATAAACTCCGGATTGGGAAGGTGAGAATGACCTACCTCCAATCTGTCAGGGACTCTTGCCGTTCCCAATACCTTATATGTCTTTGTTTTTCCGGATTGAACAGTCAATTCAACCGTATCTCCCGGAGCATAGTATCTGACATTCTCATTTCCCAAAAAAGGAGATACCAAAACATAATCTCCCGTCTCAAACAGATCCCAATCCAAGTTCTCATCCAATACTCTGATATCTTCATAGAGCATCTCATCTAAAGCATAGATATGTGAATGGAATGTGTCGTTTTGCGATTTTTCTGCGAAAGAACTCTTAAAATAGTCGGCTATCATCGGATCGGTACTCAGTTCAAGATAGCGTGCGTTTAATCGCTTATCTTCGAGATCAAACTCGGAAAAGTAGACACTTCCGCTTTCTTTGATCCCTTCAATACTCAAAATATCCGATACACGGTCCCGGTTCAGCAAACCGTTCTCAACATACAAATGATTGCTCATATAAAGAGCACTGTCTGCAATCATATAATCGCAGGTTATGTTTCTCGATATATAAGCATCCATATCAAAGCTGTGTACCAATGAATATGATATGTTTACCAGTATCAAACTGAATGCAAGGGAAAGGATAACGTTGAACATTTTCTTTTTATAACGAAATACGTTCGCGAACCCAAGTCGCAATACATTAAGCTTTCCCGGTTTCAAAATGCTCTTTTGAACCTTCTTCGACTTGTTCAAAGTGCTTTCATTACTTCTGAGCGCGGTGATGGGACTGACTTCTTTTATAAGTTTTAACGATCTGTAAGTACTTATAAACACCGTAAATGCCGAGAACAGCGCCGTTACAACAAATATCAACGGGTTGGCGGAAATATTGGTAACCGATACGTTCAATATTCTGAAGGTAAAGGGTGTAACAACGCACGATACCGCATACCCCGTCACAAGTCCCAAAGGTATTCCGATAAAGCACAGGAAAAGCACCTGCTTTCTTACAATACGTTTCAGTTGTTTGTTCGTGGTTCCTATGATCTTGTATAAAGCGTAACTGTGTATATCATTTGCTATGGATATGCTGAAAACATTTGAGATGATCAAATATCCGCAAATGACTATCATTCCCAGTAAAGCAACTGCCATCAACACAGTGGCGGGCTTTATCTTTACCTCATGGTAAACCGGATTGATACCAAAATGCACTCCCGCGTTACCAAGCCCGCAATCCGTGATCAGATAATCAAATTTGGATTCAAGACGTTTTGAATCCCAAAACATGACCGGAGCATTATATTTTCCGGTAGGATCTTCTTCAAATACCGGTTCATAGTCTTTAAGAAGTTTATCCGAATAAGGTTTTGAAACCCACACAATGCTCGCCGGAGAAGTCGCGTCTCCCTCCCAAAAACCCGAGAGGATAAAAGTTCCCGACTTCTCTTCATTTCCCAATCCGAAAGTTATGCTTACTTCCGAACCGAGTTGCGGAGTTACACCCAGATATTCAAGCATGATCGTATCCAATGCGATCTCGTTTTCTTTCTCCGGCAATGCACCTACTGTAGGTTTCGAATAAGTAATACCCGCTACCCATTCATTTGAAGCGCACCTTAACTCTGCAGAAAGTGAATGATTTCCCGGCACCGATACAAATCCAATTATTTGCGAATACCCAATATCCTTTATCAAAGGATGCGCGCTTATTGTTTTATATTGCTCTTCCGTTAAATACTTAAATTCGCCGTGAGCAGCGGTCCCCAAATGCCTTTTATCGCTCTCCGTCATAGAAGACAACCAGCTTGCGGTTACGGTGAAAATACTTGTAAAAAGAATCGTCGTAAGCACAATGGCAATTACTGCGAAGGTATTTCTCAACCTGTTGGCTTTAAGAACCTTGGCGGAAATCCTGCTTAGTATGTTTTTATCGTTCATATCATTTTTCACCCGTTATCTTTCCATCCTCAATACGAATACGGTAATCGGCTTTTGCTGCAACCTTTTCATCATGGGTTATGATCATGGCGGTCTGACCAAATTCTTTTGTGGTGCTCTTCAAAAGATTCATGACTTCTTCGCCGGTTTTACTGTCAAGATTACCTGTAGGTTCATCGGCCAGGATTATGGCGGGCTTGGTAGCCAACGCTCTCGCTATGGCTACACGCTGTTGCTGACCGCCCGAAAGATTTGAAGGAAGATTGTTGAGCTTTTCGGAAAGGCCAAGAACCTCTATAACCTTCTTTACAAAGGATTCATCCGGAGTTTTTCCGTCAAGCATGATAGGCAATACGATATTGTCATATACATTCATTATGGGAATAAGATTGAAATTCTGAAATATGAACCCTATCTTTTTTCTTCTGAATACCGTTCTTTCCTCTTCGTTCATCTTAAAGATGTCTTTACCGTCTACGCTGACACAACCCGATGTCGGAGAATCAAGTGCTCCGAGCATATGTAAAAGCGTAGACTTTCCGCTTCCTGATGTGCCGACAACGGCAACAAAATCCTTTTCCTCCACTGAAAGATTGACATGGTCAAGGGCCTTTACGATGTTCGGTTTAACTCCGTACTCTTTTGTAAGATCTTCTGCAACTAAAATACTCATACCTCATCCTTTCTCGCTTATAATCTCATTTTGATATTCCATGAATCCGCAAAGACTGTACTTAATGTTCATGAGGTTGCAATTCACAAGATTTGGCTTATAGTAATCACCGTTAAGTGCATAGTTAACCAAAAGGCATCTCGTTGATTCGCAATAACCTGACAGTTCACAATCGTCACAGCCTTTAACTTTGTCACGGGAACAGTTGATCTTTGTGATCTTTTCTATCTTTTCTTTATCCAATCCGGTAAAAACGTTTCCAATCTTATGAACGTCATCTCCAACGACCATAATACATGGATAAATATCTCCGTTAAC